>NZ_CAKRAH010000065.1 GCF_934294775.1 uncultured Dorea sp. | reverse complement strand
CCGCCATTCATGATATTCATCATCGGAACCGGAAGCTTTTTGACATTCGCTCCACCCAGATAAGAATACAGTGGAATCCCAAGTGCTGCCGCTGCTGCCCTTGCCGTTGCAAGTGACACTCCCAGCATCGCATTCGCCCCCAGATTCGACTTATTCCGGGTTCCATCCAGCCGTATCATCGCCTGATCAACAGCTGCCTGATCAAGTGCATTCATCCCGATCACCTCCGGGGCAATCCTTGCATTCACATGATCCGCCGCCTGGCATACACCAAGGCCTCTGTATCTTTTTTCTTTATCCCTTAATTCTACTGCTTCATATTTTCCCGTTGATGCTCCTGACGGAACACTTGCCCGCCCGCAGAATTCATCTCCTGCAAGCACCTCCACTTCTATTGTTGGATTGCCTCTTGAATCAAGTATTTCTCTTGCGTATACATCCGTAATCGGTAAATACTTATACATGATAATATCCTCCTCTTTATGGAAGATATTATGTTCTTTTCCAGGTCAAATCATGCGGTATTTTCAACTGAATTTGCAAATTGCTTTCCTTTTTAATACAGTTCTTTGTATATCTCTGCCAGCTGCTGCCAGCTAAACTTTACATAACTCTGGTTCAACAGTCTCTGCTGTGTCTTTTCGACATTTTTTGCGAAGCTTTCAATCTCTTCTTCTTTCATGCCGTATTCATGAAGCGCTTTTCTTGCAATGATCTGATCCAGCAGTTTTTCAAGCTCTGTGTATACATCCTTTGCATCACATTTTAACAGGCCGCTTAAGAACTGGTTCAGTCCCTTAAGCTTTCCATCTGGATCAAGCTCCTGGTATTTTGCAAATACAGCCGTTAAAAACTGATAATTTGCCTCTCCGTGTGTCACATGATACACACCACTTAACGGATAAGACATTGCATGTACTGCTCCTGTTCCTGCATTGCCAAATGCAATTCCCGCAAGGTTACTTGCTGTCAGGAATTCATCCAGTAAGTTCAGTCTGTACTCTTCCCCGTTCTGTGCGATCTTCTGGAATCCGTCTACGATCATTTCCATCGCCTTCATGCTGAACATCTGTGTATACATGGTTGCCTTTGGTGATACGTAAGATTCTATTGCATGGATAAATGCATCAATCGCGCTTGTTGCAAAAAACGGATACGGAAGTCCTGTCAGAAGTTCTGGTATCAGAACTGCCTGGTCTGCATAGATTTCATCTACGGCAAGTCCCATCTTTGTGTGTAATTCTGTAAATTCTGCAATCGATACATTTGATACTTCAGATCCCGCGCCACAAGTTGTCGGAATTGCGATCAGTGTCTTTTCCTTTTTTAACGGCACTTCACGTCCAAAAATCTGCGCTGCTGTATACTCTCCTTCTAATACCAGGATCTTTGCCATATCGATGACTGCCCCGCCTCCGATTGCTATGATTCTGTCACAGTCCGTCTTTCTGAAGTCCGAAAGGAGTGCATTTACCATCACATCCGTCGGCTCTCCTTTTCCGTATTTACTCTTATATTCTACATGCGCCTCCAGTCCAAGCGGCGCAAAATATGTCTCATAGGTACTCTTACTTGCAAGGATAAAATCCTTTTTTCCTATCTCATATTCTTTCACAAAATCTGCTGCATACTCAATTTTGTGAATCTGTGTTTTCTGCCAAAAAGCTTTCATTTTTCTTGTGTCCTCCCGGTCATTTTTCTGAATATTTAATCTCTTATCAATATACCACTATTCCGTTGACTTTTCTATATCTGAGCGTTACAATCGTTTGTGGCATGAACGTTTTTTTCTTCATACCAAATCTATTACTAAAGGAAAACTGGGGAATTTTTCTATGAAAGAACATTTAAAAAACTTTGGACTTCTCACCGGAAGTACACTTATCATGGCCGTTGGAATCTATTTCTTCAAGTTCGCCAACAACTTCACGTTTGGCGGTATTACCGGTTTTGCGGTACTTGTTGCAAGATTCACGCCACTTTCAGCCAGTGACTTTTCATTCATTGCGAATATGCTCCTTCTGATCGTAGGACTCTTCGTTCTTGGTAAAAAGTTTGCCGCACAGACTGCCTACAGCAGTATCTTACTGTCTGTCACACTGTCCGGACTGGAACGTATCTATCCAATGAGCCATCCACTTACAAACGAACCGCTTCTGGAACTGATCTTTGCAATTGTACTTCCTGCTATTGGATCTGCAATTCTTTTTAACATTGGCGCATCCAGCGGGGGAACGGATGTCATTGCCATGATTTTAAAGAAATACACCAGCGTCGACATCGGAAAAGGACTTCTCGCTTCCGATATCCTGTTCACACTGGCCGGTTTCTTTGTATTCGACATCAAGACAGGTCTTTACTCACTGCTTGGTCTTACCATGAGATCCACGCTGATTGACAGCCTGATTGAAAGCTTGAACCGTTCCAAATATTTTCATGTGGTCTGTTCCGAACCGGAACCGATCTGTGACTTTATTAAAAATGACCTGCAGCGCGGCGCTACGATCGTGCTTGCACAGGGCGCATTTACCGGTGATGATAAATACATCATCCTGACCGTACTTAGTCCTAATGAAGCGATCAAGCTTCGTAACTTTATCAAAGGACATACAACTGGCGCGTTCTTATTGATATCCAACACCAGTGAAATTATAGGAAAAGGGTTCCACTCTGTGTAGTGAAACCCTTTACTTTTTCTTTATCCTGTTTTCTTTCGTTCCCATTTCCAGAAGATCCAGTACCGAATGTGCCATCATATATCTGTAAAATTCCAGTGCATCGTCTGCCGACACATTGTCTTTTTCTCTTTTTATCCAGTATTTTATTCCATTCATAAGTGACACTGCGTGGAATTCCAGAAAGAGCTTTTCACTAATATGTGGCATATCTTTCAGATGCTTCAACGGATGATGCTTTACCAGGATCTTCTCCGTATCCAGTATCTGCTGATACAGCATCTCTTCGAATGAATTCTGTCCGGTTACTTCAAAGACTTTTTCATAATACATTTTATCTTCGTCAAATCTTTGAAACAGATACCGTAGAGACTCCATTCCTTCTTCGTTATCCATCATTCTTGTCGCCTCTTTGAATACATCTTCCCACAGAAGCCATTCCATTACTTCGTATTTATCCTGAAAATAATTATAAAATGTCGGCCGGATCACTCCCGCCGCATCCGTAATCATCTTAATTGTCAGTTTATCAAAGCCCTTTTTCGCAACCAGTTCTTTGAACTTTTCGCCCAGAAGAGCTTTCGTCAACTCACTTTTCCGCTCCATTTTATCACCTTAATCTATCTCAAGTTTTTACATATAATAATGAATAATTACATCAAAACTGGCCAGAAGCAGAAGCGCTCCGCCAATCAGGTATGCACGCCGGTTCTCATTCATTCCAAGCCTGTATCCTGCAAAGATTCCTATTACCGACTCTATAATAGTTACTGGAAATAACACAAGAGACTCCTCGATCATCGCCGTGTCCAGAAAGCCAAGTCCCATACCGACAAAGAACGCATCCACACTCGTCACCAGCGCCAGTACCGCTGTTTTGCTCCATTCAATATCATCTTTTCTGCGTTCCAGGACTTTTTTCTTTTTGATTCCTTTTATGATCATATAGATTCCTAGTGCCGCAAATATAAGGACCGTCAGTCCTTCCCACCTGTCTGCAGCAGTCTGCGTTCTTGTAATGGAAAGCAGTGGAAGTAATGTAACCAGATTGCCAAGCACCAGTACTCCAAGCTGGATTCCTCCGAATAATATACTTAACAACACCAGATTTTTCCATTTGATCTTTGAAAATCCTGCGCCTATATAGGCAGATGCCACGAATACATCGATGGATAATCCAACAGATACAAGCAGTATTTCTACAATTGACATGTTATCGCCTTCTTTCTTTTCTCCTATTCTATCTTAGTTCCTACATTTTTTGAAGAAAGAAACCGTATAAATACGGATACATTTTCTTCTTTTTGTATAAAAAAACGAGAAAGCTACGTCTGCCGTAACCTTCCCGCTTCTTGCGTTACTGTATCATACAAAATTTTCAGTTCAGAAAATTCCCGTCTGTGAACGTTAACTTTCTTGCTTCTTATATTAACTTCAGAAATCTGCTAATTAATGATGGAACAGACGGATGCCTGTAAATGACATTACCATATCGTATTTGTTACATGTCTCGATGACATTATCATCACGTACAGATCCACCCGGCTGTGCAATATATTTTACACCGCTCTTGTGCGCACGCTCAATATTATCCCCAAATGGGAAGAATGCATCGGATCCAAGTGCTACATCTGTCAGTTTGTCAAGCCATTCTCTCTTAGCTTCTCTTGTAAATACTTCTGGTTTTTCTTTGAAGATTGCCGGCCATGCATCGTCAGCAAGCACATCCATATAGTCTTCTCCGATATAAAGATCGATCGCATTGTCTCTGTCTGCACGTCTGATTCCATCTACAAATGGAAGATTCATAACCTGCGGAGACTGTCTTAACCACCAGTTATCTGCCTTACCGCCGGCCAGACGTGTACAGTGGATTCTGGACTGCTGTCCGGCACCGATACCGATTGCCTGTCCGTCTTTTACGAAGCATACAGAGTTTGACTGTGTATATTTTAATGTGATCATGGAGATAGCCAGATCAATCTTAGCCTGCTCTGTCAGTTCTTTATTCTCTGTTACGATATCTGAGAAGAAATCATCATCAATCTTTAATTCATTTCTTCCCTGCTCGAATGTAATTCCAAACACCTGCTTGCGCTCCAGCTGTGCCGGTACATAATCAGGATCGATCTGGATTACATTATAATTGCCTTTTTTCTTTTCTTTCAGGATTTCAAGAGCTTCCGGCTCATATCCAGGTGCGATCACACCATCGGATACCTCTCGTTTGATCAGTCTCGCTGTGTCTACATCACACACGTCAGAAAGAGAGATAAAATCACCAAATGAAGACATACGGTCTGCGCCTCTTGCTCTTGCATATGCAGATGCAAGTGGAGATAATTCTCCCAGATCATCTACCCAGTAGATCTTGGCAAGTGTATCACTCAGCGGAAGTCCAACTGCAGCTCCTGCCGGAGATACGTGTTTAAATGATGTAGCGGCCGGAAGTCCGGTTGCTTTTTTCAACTCACTTACCAGCTGCCATCCGTTGAAAGCATCCAGAAAATTGATATATCCAGGTCTTCCGTTCAGAACTTTGATTGGCAGTTCACTCCCGTCTTCCATGAAGATTCTGGAAGGTTTCTGGTTTGGATTGCATCCATATTTCAGTTCTAATTCGTTCATAATCGATTCTCCTTATCGGCTTTTTTACCGGTTCTATTCTTGAATTCTATTTTCATCTTTGTAAATGCTATTGCTTCCTGTACGTTTATTTGTTCTTGTTAATGATCTTAGTCTCATATGTACCTGTTGCAATATCAATATAACGTACGAATAAAGATACTTTGTTATCTTCATTCAGACTGCTCCATAAGCTATCCGCAAATGCATCCATATCATCTGGAATCCCAATCAGCTTCGGCTCGCCTTCAAAACTTGGAAGCGGATTGCCGTCGCATTTGTACGTATGAATAAAATGTCCTTCTCCAGCTGCCGGGTTCTCGTATGCAAATGTGTAGCGGTTGCAGCTGTCCGGATTACCATTGTTACTCTTTAAGATAGACATTGCGTAGTTATAAGTTCCATTTTCAATATGCATAACACCAGAAATTCTAGGTGTATAGTTCGGTCCGTCTGGTTCAAATTCACGGCTTCTGAGTGACTGTTCAAAAGTCAGCTGCTTGTCCATGCCTTCGTAGATAGTATCCGTCTGGTCTCCATTGGTCACGATCGTCTTATTGCCAAGTACTCTTACAGGTGCATAGATGATCAGACTTGGGTCTGTCAGTTTGGATGGGTCAAATGCCTGTGTGCGGATGCCTTCTCCTTCTTCTACAAACACACGGTTACGGCTGTTCTCACTTCTGCCCATAATAAAATATGCTGTTACAGCCTTTGTTCCATCTGCACTCTTTCCAATAATAATGCCACGTCCCGGGTAAGAATTGCCCTGCAGTTCCTTCTCGATTGATAACATTTCCATGAATACCTCTCCTTTTCATATGTGGTTTTTGAACTTCTTCTCTTATTATATATAATGTCTGCTGATTTTTCCACCCCTTTTTATAAGTATAATTAAAAAATATCGTTTTTTTATAAGTACAATACATAGAACCAGGTCTTTTTCTATCTTTTTTGTATATATTCCTATTATTTTCCTTCATTTGTAACTAAAATCTGAGGCTAAATATTACATGTTACGACATGTTTGTCAAAAATACTACAATTTCAGATTAGTGTCGCATTCGCTTGAATCTGAAAATCAAAAGAGATAATATAAGGTAACTGCAAGAAGAATATAATGCAGTAAATGAGGAGGTAATACTATGAACGTTGTAGACACTGTAAAAAATGCCGCCTTTGCATCCGCTATTCAGGCAGCACTTAAGTACATGGATAAAGATCCTGAAACAAATATTCCAAAAGTTATGAGTATTGTCGATAAGGCTGCTCCGGAAGTCTGGTATGAAGGTCAGAGAAATGCGATCCGCCAGGGAATTGCCGAAAAAGGTAACTGGTATCAGCTCGCACAAAAAATATGGGAGCTGGATGCCGGCGTAAGAAAGACTTTCTTTACAAACTTTATTGTAAATGCTTCTCTGAAAGGTTCTGCCCTTCAGAAAGAAACCGAAGAAAAAGAAGACTGTAATGTTCCATGGGCCATTCTTTTAGACCCTACTTCCGCATGTAACCTGCACTGTACCGGATGCTGGGCTGCAGAATACGGACACAAATTGAATCTTGATCTGGATACGATCGACGATATCGTAACACAGGGAAAGAAACTTGGTACATATATGTATATCTACACCGGCGGGGAACCAATGGTCCGCAAAAAAGATATCATTACCATCTGCGAACGCCACCCGGACTGTGAATTCTTATCATTCACAAACGGAACTTTAATTGACGAAGAGTTCTGTCAGGAAATGTTACGCGTCAAGAACTTTGTTCCTGCTATCAGTCTGGAAGGATTCGAGACAGCCAATGACGGACGCCGTGGTCCTGGTGTATTTGATAAAGTAAAACATGCCATGCAGTTATTAAAAGAACACAATCTTCCATTTGGTATTTCTACCTGCTATACAAGCGCAAACTACCAGGATATCACAAGCGAAGAATTTTACGATATGATCATCGAAGCCGGTGCTTTATTCATCTGGTTCTTCCATTATATGCCAGTTGGAAATGACGCCGCACCGGAACTGATGCCAAACCCAGAACAAAGAAAAGCGGTATACGAACACATCCGTGCATTCAGAAGTTCCAAACCAATCTTCAGTCTGGACTTCCAGAACGATGCGGAATACATCGGCGGATGTATCGCAGGCGGACGTTATTATCTTCATATCAATGCCGCCGGGGATGTAGATCCTTGTGTATTCATCCATTATTCCAATGCAAATATCCACGAAGTCAGTCTTCTGGATGCATTAAAGAGCCCGATCTTCCAGGCATACAGAAAAGGCCAGCCATTCAACGACAACATGCTGCGCCCATGTCCAATGCTTGAGAACCCGGAATGTCTTCCAAAAATGGTCAAAGAAACCGGCGCACATTCCACCGATCCACAGTCACCGGAGGATGTTGATCATCTTTGTGACAAATGCAAGCCTTATGCCGAGGCCTGGACGAAGATGGCGGATAAGCTTTGGGAGGAGAGGATGAAAGCTAAAGGTGTTTAATACACTGGTTCATTAAACAACAAATTCACTTTTAATATCAAACCCATGGTTCATCGGCCCGCTTCCCGCTCCGAGGTCTAACATGGCTTCCAGTGCTCCGCTGATGTAGGCTTTGGCGCGTTCGATGGATTGTTCCAGAGAATAGCCTTTTGCCAGATTTGACGCAATGGCGCTTGAGAGGGTACAGCCGGTTCCGTGGGTGTTTGGATTGTTGATCCGTTTACCATGGAACCATGTTGCATTTTGGTTCTCATACAATAAATCATTGGCATCATTTAAGCTGTGACCACCTTTACAAAGGACCGCACAGTGATAGGTTTCATTGATCTTTTTTGCTGCTTCTATCATATCCTTTTCAAATGCGATTTCCATACCGGCAAGCACTTCTGCTTCCGGAATATTCGGCGTGATCACGGTTGCGATTGGAAGCAGATAAGTCTGCAAGGTAGCGATTGCATTTTCACTGATCAGACGTGATCCGCTGGTCGCTATCATAACCGGATCTACAACAATCTTTTCTATCTGGTACTCTTTTAACTTTTCTGCAATGACTTTTATCAGTTTCCCTGACGATACCATGCCGATCTTGACTGCATCCGGACGGATGTCTTTCATCACTGCATCTAATTGTTTTCCCAGGAATTCCGGTGTTACTTCCATGATTCCCGTTACACCTGTTGTGTTCTGAGCGGTAAGTGCCGTAACCGCACTCATGGCATACACTCCGTTTGCCTGCATCGTCTTGATATCCGCCTGAATTCCGGCACCTCCGCTTGAATCACTTCCCGCGATTGTAAGTACTACTTTTAATTTCTGTGATTCCATAATATCTAATCCTTCCATACTCTTAGCATACCAGTCTGCTTCTTTTTTAATTTCTTCCTGATCTGCTTTACTAGCTTCATCATAGAGTCCCACCGCAAGAAATCCTGCTTTTTTCGCCGTACGGATTGCATGCAGTACATCTTCGAATATCACAGTCTCTTCCGGTCTGGTTCCCATATATTCTGCTGCTTTCATATAGATATCCGGTCTGGTCTTTCCCGCACCGACTTCTTCGCAGGTAAATATCCGTGAAAAATATGATGCGATTCCAAGTCTTTTAAATGCTGCTTCTACTTCTTCCTTATTATTAGAGGTAGCAACTGTCATCGGTATCCTTTTCCTGGACAGCTCTTCTAAAATCTTCGTTACCCCAGGTTTTAGTGGGGCGGTCTCTTCATAATACTTACGGATAATATCCAGAACTCCCTGTATGATCTCGTCTGTCTCCCGTGTCAGACGATAATGTTCCTTCACATATGCCGCACCTTCCGGAAGGCTCATTGTAAACATGACCTCCGGAAGATCCGGCTCTGCCTCCACACCTATGCTTTTCAGGTAACGGATGGCTACATCTTCCCATATTTCCATAGAATCTAAAAGTGTTCCATCTACGTCAAATATTGCTCCTTTTATCATGCTTCCACCATCTTCTTCGTGCGATTCTTAAGTTCCTGTGTTGCACCTTTAATATCTTTTTCTGCAAATATCGCACTGATTACTGCAATCCCACAGATTCCGCTTCCTGCAAGTTCCCCTACATTATCTTTACTGATTCCACCGATTGCAATCACCGGTATATCTACGGCTTCACAGATGGCTTTTAAAGTCTCATGATCCACATCCGCCGCATCCGCTTTCGAATCTGTATGGAATACCGCTCCGACTCCAAGGTAATCCGCCCCTCGTTCCTGGGCAAGCAATGCCTGCTCTACTGTCTGCGCAGATACTCCGATGATCTTATCCGGACCAAGCTTTGCTCTGACATCTCCTGCTTCCATATCACTCTGTCCTACGTGCACTCCGTCCGCATCCATTTCAAGCGCAATCTCTACATTGTCATTGATTACAAATGGTACATTGTATTTTGCACACAATTTTTTAATTTCCTTAGCCTCTTCCAAAAAATGTTCCTCATCCAGTTCCTTTTCTCTTAACTGGACAAATGTTGTGCCGCCTTCCAGCGTCTTTTCCACCTGACTGTATAAGGTTTCACCGTTTAACCAGTGGCGGTCTGTTACAGCATATAATAACATATCCTCTTTTTTTACATTCTTAGTTTTCATATTATTATCTGATCTCATACTTTGCTCCTTGATCTAATGTCTCTTTGTCCATGTTGTAGATTGCATCGATGATACGGTTACGGTATGTTGCATTTCCATCTCCCTTTTGCATGTAGCTCCATCCGATTTCTCCTGCAAGACCCATCGTGCATACTGCAGCAGCTGCTGCTTCAAGCTTCCGGTCCGGATTCGCTGTTAAAAATGCGGTCATCATTCCGGATAACTGACATCCTGTTCCCGTAATTTTTCCCATCTCCGGGCGCCCGTTACGGATGACATAACAGGTCTCACCGTCACTTACAAGATCAATTGCTCCGGTAATTGCCACGATACAACCTGCCTTTTTTGCAAATGCTTTGGCAAATACGACCCCTTCCTCTAAGTTCTCTTCTGTCACCGCATCTGCTACGTCTGCATCCACACCTTTCGTCGTTCCACTTCCCTGTGCCAGTGTCTTAATTTCCGAAATATTTCCACGAATCACATCAAAGCGGATCTTCTCCATCAGTTCTACTGCTGTATTGGTTCTCAGTGCACTTGCACCTGCCCCGACAGGATCTAACAAAGTTACATGTCCCAGTTCATTCGCTCTTTCACCTGCAGCAAACATGCCGCTGATCGTACGTGTATTCAATGTTCCGATATTGATATTGAGTCCCCCGCAGATCGAAGTGATGTCTTTTACATCTTCCGGTTCATCTGACATGATCGGGCTTCCTCCACAGGCTAATAATACATTTGCAACGTCATTAACCGTTACATAGTTGGTGATATTATGTACCAGCGGTACATTCTTTCTTACATTTTCGATACAGTTTCCTAACATTTTTCTTCCTCCTGTTATATGTGTATTTCTGATTTTTTCTGTCACAGTTTTTCTCTGTTTCAATATTCCTGATTGTTCTGTCATTGTCTCTATATCATAATGTTGGGGTCAAAAGGTATTTTGACCCCTATGATACACGGATTGCTTCGCATTTCATGCTCCCGCACAAAAAAAGGACAGATATACCTGTTTTCAGATACACCTGCCCTGCCGGCACTTTTCCCTTCCCTACGTTGGCATGATCCAAATCAGGTTTATGGGTCTAAACATCTATAGTCTACTCTCAGCCCGCTCAGCTTACGGACTCCCCTGTTCAATTGACAAACACTATTATACTACGCTTTTAATATTTGCGCAATGTATCGTAGCTGTCATCTGTTGTATTATCAATATTTTTTATTACGATATAATATCCATCATTTCCGTTCGTCTTTACAAGCACGCGGTCTCCGACTTTATGTCCCTGGATTGCTTTTCCAAGCGGCGATTCGATACTGATCAGTCCCTGAAGTGAATTTCCCCGGATACTTGTCACGAGGCGGTAAGTTTCTGTCTCATCGTCGTCTTCAAAATATACTTCCACTGTATTATTGATTCCCACTTCGTCTGCTTTTGATGTATCCGATACGATCTTAGCATTCTTCAGCATTCTTTCCAGATAACGGATACGGCTTTCGTTACGGTTCTTATCCTGCTTTGCTGCTTTGTATTCGAAATTCTCACTTAAGTCTCCCTGCGCTCTTGCTTCTTTTACCGCTTCCAGCTCTTTCTTACGAACAACAATCTTACGGTATTCAATCTCTTCTTTGATTTTTTTAACATCACTTTCCGTTAACTGCTCTCCCATGAAAATGCACTTCCTTTCCTATCCTGTTATATCAGTCCATAATGCTCCATTGCCTTATAAAGTCCGTCATGTTCTACAGTATCTGTAATATATTCCGCATACGGTTCCAGTACCGGGTCGTGTTTTCCCATGATCACACCATGCCCTGCTGCCTTGATCATATCGAAGTCATTACTGCTGTCTCCAAATGCATAGATATCATCATCTGACAAGTGCAGCTCTTTCTTGACGCACTCGATTGCCGTCGCTTTGGAATAACCCTTCTGTATACATTCATAGACTCCGCCCAGACGGTCGATATGCTGAAGTACATCTCCTGTTTCTTTAAAGAAACGTTCTCCGTCTGCAATCTCATCTATGTAGATCAGGATCTTATCATACTCATATCCGGTCTCTTCCATCGCCTGCTCTCTTCCAAGCCCAAGTCCTGCCATATATCTTCTGCTGCTTTCGACCGGCTCCAGTCTGGATATACGGTTCGAATAATAGATATCTTCCGTTCCCTCAAGGAATCCTTCTACCTTACAGTTCTTCATCGACTGAATGATCTCACGTCCTCTTTCATATGGAATGGAATGATGAAAGATAACTTCATCCCCATATACCAGATGTGTCCCACATCCACACAAGAAGCCGTCAAATGGTATATTCTTTATCACCGGCGGAATACTGCACACGGTACGTCCGGTATTGATAAATGTTTTGTGTCCATTTTCCTGCGCTTTTTTCAATGCCTCCAGCGCACTTTCCGGTATCTCATGTGTAATATCACTTAAAATTGTTCCATCAATATCAAAAAATAATGCTGACATTTTTTCCTCCGTTACCGATTCATTTACATTCTTTACTATATACGTAACTAACATAGCATATTATAAATAAACCCATCAGCCTTTTCAATACTTTATTTTCTTTTACACCCGGTTCAAAGATACAGAATACCTGACACCGGCGCTCCTTCCCGATACTTTGGTATCTGGCTTCTTCTCTTACATGCTTTGGCATCTACAGGACCTGCCACTGGCAGCTCCTTCCGAACGCATGGCGATAGAAAAGACTGACCCGCTCATTACAAACGTGTCAGTCTTCCCTATAGTTATGATGATTTTGTTTTATGCATTATTTATACCGTTGTCTATTACATCAATTTTCTGAACAGCTCTTTCAGGTCTTCTACACTTGCATCTTTCGGATTACCAGGTGCGCATGCATCTGCATGAGCTGATTCTGCAAGGAACTGAAGGTCTTCTTCTTTTAATGCTTCCAGCTTTGTAGGGATTCCTACATCTACAGATAATTTACGTACTGCATCTACTGCTGCTTTTCTGTATTCTTCTACAGACATATCATCTACACCTTCTACACCCATTGCTTTTGCAATCTCTTTGTATTTTTCGCCTGTGCAGTCTGCGTTGTATTCCATAACGATTGGAAGCATCATAGCACATGCAACACCATGTGGTGTATCATATACTGCTCCAAGTGTGTGAGCCATAGAATGTGCGATTCCAAGACCTACGTTAGAGAATCCCATTCCTGCAATGTACTGTCCAAGAGCCATTCCCTCACGGCCTTCTTTTTCATTGGCAACCGCACTTCTAAGCGATTTGGAAATGAGTTCGATGGCTTTCAGATGGAACATATCTGTCATCTCCCATGCAGCCTTTGTTGTATATCCTTCAATTGCATGTGTCAGGGCATCCATACCGGTAGAAGCTGTCAGTCCCTTTGGCATAGAAGACATCATCTCCGGGTCTACAACTGCGATAACAGGCATATCGTGTGGATCTACACAGACGAATTTTCTCTTCTTTTCTACATCTGTGATAACGTAGTTGATAGTTACCTCTGCTGCTGTTCCGGCTGTTGTTGGTACTGCGATAATCGGAACACACGGATTCTTGGTCGGTGCTGTGCCTTCCAGGCTTCTTACATCTTCAAATTCCGGGTTTGCAATGATGATACCGATTGCTTTTGATGTATCCATAGAAGATCCGCCACCGATTGCAATAATGTAATCTGCTCCTGCTTTTTTGAATGCTTCTACTCCGTGCTGTACATTCTGAATTGTCGGATTTGGTTTGATGTCAGAATATAATTCGTATTCCAGTCCTGCATCATCCAAAACTTTTGTTACCTTTGTTGTTACATTGAATTTAATCAGGTCAGGATCTGAACATACCAGCGCTTTTTTCAGTCCTCTTACTTTAACTTCTGCTGCAATCTCCTGAATTGCTCCTGCTCCGTGAAATGATGTCTGGTTTAAATTAATTCTGTTTGCCATAGTAACTGACACTCCTTTTTACATAATCTGTATTATTTAGATATGAATCTTTCTTATAATATTTCTTCTTCATATCCCGTTTCTTTATGTCTTTATTTTAACAATCATTTCACAAGAATATAAGTTACAAACCGTTCATTTTGTACAATGTCATTAACTTAAAAGCAGAAAATATTTATTCTAAAAGGATTAGATATCTCCTGCTTTTTTTGATATGCTTA
>NZ_CAKRAH010000064.1 GCF_934294775.1 uncultured Dorea sp. | reverse complement strand
GCAGAACTTTTTATGAAAGGAATTGACTGCTCGCAGGTGGTAGTCGGAGCATTTGCAGAAAATCTTGGAATCACACAGGAAGAGGCATACAAGATGGCAGCCGGATTCGGTGGGGGAATGGGAATTGGTGAAACTTGCGGGGCAGTTGTAGGTGCAATGATCGTACTTGGACTTTGCTTTGGACACTGTGATACAGAACATATGGAGCAAAAAGATGTCATGAATGCAAAAAGAGCAGAGTTTTTGACAAAATTTAAGGAAAAATATAGCGTCTGTAGCTGCAAAAGTTTATTAAAACATGATATCGCAGATCCAGAAGGTATGAAGAAAATACTGGACGAGGGACTGTTGTTTGATTTCTGTCCGGAAGTAGTAAAAGATACAATTGATATACTGAATGAGGTTTGCAATGGATGATATAATCAAGGATTTTCATGATTTGGCAGAGATTCCGCCATTTCAGGAGACGATACCGGATAAAAAATATATGGACACGGAAGAACATCTGGATGTATTACAGATGAATATCGGGCGTAAATGCAATCTGGTCTGTAAGCACTGTCATGTGGATGCGGGACCTGGAAGAACCGAAGAGATGTCAAAAGAAGTGATGGATGCCTGTCTTACATTTGCAAAAGAGCAGAACATTGCAACGATAGACATTACCGGAGGAGCACCAGAGATGAATCCGCACCTGGAATATCTGATAGAAGAAAGCAGCAAAATCTGTGATCATATCATAGTAAGAACGAATCTGGTTATTCTTCTTGAAAAAAAATATGAGCATCTTATGGAAGTATATGCAAGGAATAAAGTAGAAGTAGTGTGTTCGCTTCCGTATTACCGTGCGGCAGAGATGGATAAGGTGCGTGGAGCCGGATCGTTTGATAAAGCGATTGAAGTGATACGGCGTTTGAATGAGATGGGATATGGAAAAAATCCGGAATTAGTATTGAATATGGTCTATAATCCGGCGGGAGCTTTCTTTCCACCAGATCAGGAAGCGATGGAAAAAGAATATAAACAGAAACTATCACAGGATTTTGGCATTGTATTTAACAGTCTTTACACATTGTATAATAATCCGATGGGAAGATTCGGGGCATTCTTAAGAAGATCAGGTAATCTGAAGCGGTATATGAAGAAATTATTTGATGCATTCAATGCAGATACAGTAGAAGCTCTGATGTGCAGGACACAGATCTCAGTTGATTATGATGGACAGCTGTATGATTGTGACTTTAATCTGGCGGCCGGACTTTCTGTAATTGGTGGACAGACGATATTTGATGTTACCGGACAGCCATATCAGATACGAAAGATACGTATGGATAAGCATTGTTATGCATGTACAGCGGGATCGGGATCCAGCTGAGGTGGTGCAACGAGTTAGGCAGGCTGTCTGACAAATATGTCTGGAAGAAGTGTGTATGTTATGGTACACTAATTCAGTATGAACAATAATTATGCATAGAAAATGCAAGAATATACAAAAAGGAGAAAACAAATGCCAGTTTTTGATTTTAATTCAACACCAGATGAAAAGAAACCAGCGGAATGCACCTATACAGTCATCCGCTCGAATGAAAATGAAGCAACAGCAGAAAAACCAATGATGGTTCTGGATAATAAAGAACGCAAATGGGATCATCATTCCTGTGGTGTATTTACCAATCCGATCAAGAGAACATCGTTCGAATTCCAGCAGGAAGATGGAACCGTAAGTGCAGATATCTTAAAGATTGATGCAAGATTTGTAAGCCTGTTAAAATGGCTTGGGGAAAATCACATCAATGTCCGTCTTTCCGGTGAAAATACAGAAGAAGGATATGCAGTATACAAGATCCGTGAGATCGCATTCGGCGGTGGAACGAAGTTATCGGCAGAAGACGGATTCCTGCAGTTTATGATCGAGCGTCTCCTTGCAAGTAATGCACCTGCAGAAGAGGCAGAGGACGAAGATGAGGATGAAGCAGGAGATGATATGAAGCTTACAAGTCTTCAGAGCATTACGGATTTCATGAATTGTGCGGGAAGAACACTTCCAGATAATATCCGCCTCTGGGCAAGACGTAACCTTGCAGTGGCCCGCTCTCATGAAGTATCACCTGAAGAAAGACGCCACGCACAGAGAGCACTTTCTATTATGATGAATGTACAGTGGAAGAGTAATTACTTCGAAGCAATCGATCCGGATGAAGCACGCAGGATCCTGGATGAAGAGCTCTATGGAATGGAACGTGTAAAACAGAGAATCATCGAGACGATTATCCAGATCAACCGTACGCATACATTGCCGGCATATGGACTTCTGTTAGTAGGACCGGCAGGAACAGGTAAGTCACAGATTGCTTATGCGGTAGCACGTATCCTGAAGCTTCCTTGGACAACTCTGGATATGAGTTCGATTAATGATCCGGAACAGTTAACTGGAAGCTCGCGTATCTATGCTAATGCAAAGACTGGTATCATCATGGATGCATTTGCCATGGCAGGAGAATCGAATCTGGTATTTATCATCAACGAGCTTGATAAAGCAGCATCCGGAAAAGGCAATGGTAACCCGGCAGATGTACTTCTGACACTTTTGGATAACCTTGGATTCACCGACAACTATATCGAGTGTATGATCCCGACAGTAGGTGTATATCCAATTGCAACAGCAAATGATAAATCACAGATCAGTGCACCGTTGATGTCACGTTTTGCGGTAATCGATATTCCGGACTATACACCGGAAGAGAAGAAAGTCATCTTCTCAAAATTCGCACTTCCGAAGGTCTTAAAGAGAATGAGCCTTAGAGAAGATGAGTGTATTATGAGCGAAGAAGGTCTGAATGAAGTAATCGAATTATATTCTAATACTTCAGGAATCCGTGATCTGGAGCAGGCAGCAGAGCATATTGCGGCAAATGCACTGTATCAGATTGAAGTAGACCATGTAAAATCTGTTACATTTGACGCTGAGATGGTAAGAAATCTGTTAAAATAATGAGTACAACGTTTTTTACAAGAGATAAGAATTTTTATAAAACATTTTTCCGTCTTATGATCGTGGTAGCACTCCAGAATCTGGTGGCATACAGTGTCAATATGCTGGATAATATTATGCTTGGAAGCTATAGCCAGAGTGCGTTATCCGGGGCTGCGACGGTGAATCAGATATTCTTTATCGTGAACCAGCTGGCGCTTTCCATCGGAAATGCACTGGTAGCGATGAGTTCCCAGTACTGGGGAAAGAAAGAGACGGGACAGATCCGGAATCTGACCGGTGTCGCACTTACGATCAGTATGATGTTCGCAGTGGTGATTGTTGTATTGTGCAGTGTGATACCGGAACAGCTGCTCCGGATTTTTACCACATCCCCGGAGATTATTGCAGAAGGAAAAGTTTATCTTGGACTTTTAAAGTGGACGTTTATCCTATTTATGATCAGTAATCTGCTGATTGCAATGCTTCGGAGTGTAGAGACGGTAAAGATATCGTTCATCATATCGGTTATATCACTCATCACGAATGGATGTATCAATTATACACTGATTTTTGGAAAGTTCGGATTTCCGGAGATGGGAATCCGGGGAGCTGCGATCGGAACACTGACGGCAAGGACGCTGGAACTTCTGATCGTAGCATGCTATATCTGGAAGATTGATAAGAAGATCCGCTTATTTGGAGGAAAATTATTACACATTACTTTCGCACCGGAGAATAAAAAGATGTGGGGTGCATACTTAAAGGTGGCGCTTCCGATTATGTGTTCTGGAATGATCTGGGCAATCTCTGTGCCTATGCAGACCGCAATCCTTGGGCACCTGTCTTCGGATGCAATTGCGGCAAATTCGGTATCCAGTACATTTTTCCAGTATCTGAAGGTAATTGTGATTGCGATATCATCGGCATCGGCAGTAGTGGTCGGAAAAGATATCGGAGCCGGTGACATAGAACGTGTGAAATCAAACGCAAGAACATTGTCAGTGATTGATGTATGCATCGGGATTGTGCTGGCACTATTATTGTTCGTGCTGAGAAAACCACTGTTGTCTATGTACAAATTAAACGATACGGCAGCAGTTCTGGCAGATCATTTTATCATGGTCATGAGTGGGGTTATGATCGGAATGTCGTATCAGATGCCGGTATCTGTTGGAATTATCCAGGGAGCAGGAGATACAAAGTTTTCCATGTGTATGAATCTGATCTCGACATGGGGAATTGTCATGCCGCTTTCATTGCTTTCGGCGTTCGTGTGGAAATTACCGGTAGAACTGGTTGTGGTTGCGGTGCAGTCGGATCAGCTCTTTAAAGGGATTCCGGTGTTCCTGCGGTTCAGAAGTTATAAGTGGATTCATAAGCTGACTTAGATACCAGAGTATGCAAGACTTCCGGAAGACAACAAAGCGTCTGCAATAAACTGATAATTTAGTGAAATGAATGCTGATTTGACAGTGTATCTGTAAAAAATTACATAATAAAATAGATGCCGCCGGATATTCAGTTCTGGCGGCATTTTTGTGGGAAATTTCCAGTAATATTCTTGAAAGAAAATAAATATATTTAATGCGTTACAGGTAAAAAAGAGCTATAATAAATAAGAATAACGGAATTTTCCGGGAAAGTAATGGGATTTATTATGTATGCAATATCTTATATTGAGATAAACACCTGCTGCATGATCATCCTGTTATTGATTTTACACAGACATTTGCGTGGGCTGGATAAGAGTCTGGCAGCGAATACATTTCTTTCTTTTTCATATGCAGAATGTGAACTGGGAAGAAAATGGGTAAACGACAAAAGAAAACGATGAGTGTATAAAATAATGAAACGGAAGATAAATCGGAGACAGGTATACAGAAATACATTGCTTGTATTTATCGTAGCATTTCTGGTGGTACTGATTGGTGTATTTGCGCTGAACCGGAATCAGGAGAAGGCAGAAAAATTAAAAGCAGAATACACCGCAGAGACTACGATAGGAAGGGTAGAGTCACAACTGAATAAGTATCTGGCAGAGTCGGATCTGATCAAAAAGATGATTGAGTCAGGAAATAATATCGATGGTGATTCATTTGAAAAACTTTCAGAACTTATGCGGGATGAAAATGGAGTAATCGAGGCAAATGAACTTGCAAAAGATGGCATAGTAAATCAGGCATATCCATCAGAGGGTAATGAAGAAGCAATCGGGCTTGATATGCTGCAGAATCCGGCCAGAAAAGAAGAAGCACGACAGGCAAAAAAGAGTGGTGAATATACGATTGCCGGACCATACGAACTGGTACAGGGTGGAACAGGAGCATTACTGTTTGAACCGGTCTATCAGAACGATGATAATGATAAAAAGCAGTTCTGGGGATTTTCTATCCTGGTACTTAACTGGGAAAAGTTTATGGAAGAGACAGAAATTAATAAACTGGAAGATGCCGGTTATAATTATCAGATCTGGAAAAAGGATATGTATAACGGGAAAAAGATTGTAATCGCAGAAAGCAAGAATCAAAAGCTTTCCAAATCCCTGGAGGTAAAATGTTCGGTACCAAATGATACGTGGTATTTTGAAATCGCGCCATACGAGGGATGGACATCATTAAGAATGATCGTATTTGGTGTGATCATATCACTGGCGCTGGCGGGACTTCTGGCAAGTATGTATTACCAGTTTGCAATACAGCAATATAAGGATTATGTACATGAGAAAAAATTACAGAAATCCGTAAGAGAAGCAAGGGCTGCAAATGAAGCGAAGACAAGATTCCTGTTTAACATGAGTCATGATATACGGACTCCTATGAATGCTATCATAGGATTTGCAGAGCTTCTGGAGACGCATCTGGATGAGAAAGAACGGGCACAGGATTATGTGAAGAAGATCCGGTCTTCCAGTTCATTTTTGCTGTCGATCATCAATTATGTACTTGAGATGGCAAGAATTGAAAGTGGAAAGGCAACACTTAAGTCAGAAATAGGTAATTTTGAAGAACTGGTTAATTCACTGGATGCAGTTTTCGAACCGGCAGTAAAAGAAAAGGGACTGGAATATCACTGCAAGCTTGATGTAGAGCATAGCAATGTGATCTGTGACCAGACAAAGATAAGGGAAATCATTCTGAATATTGTGGGAAATGCTATAAAATATACACCAGAAGGTGGAAAAGTCTCTATGAAGATAACAGAGAGTCCGTCTGAAACCAGTGAAAGAGCGCTTTATAAGCTGACCATTGAAGATAACGGAATCGGAATGAGCGAAGAATACCTGCCACATATCTTTGAGGAGTTCACAAGAGAACGGACTACAACAGAAAGTAAGATCATCGGTACAGGACTTGGACTTCCAATTGTAAAATCACTGGTGGATCTGATGCAGGGAAGCATTGAGGTAGAAAGTGAACTTGGAAAGGGAACGAAGTTTGAAGTTATTCTTCCATTAAAAATTGTAACAGAGCAGCAGATGAATGAAAAACAGGAAAAAACTGCGCAGATGATTCCGGATGCTCTGAGAGGGAAGAAGATATTACTTGCAGAAGATAATGAGCTGAATGCAGAGATTGCAATGACGATTCTGGAAGAATATGGATTTGAAGTCACAAAAACGGCAGATGGAAAAGAATGTCTGGAAGAGCTTAAGCGGATGCCGGAGCATACATACGACATTATACTGATGGATATCCAGATGCCGAATATGGATGGTTACGAAGCAACGACGCAGATCCGCGCATTAGACGGAGAACGGAGTAGAATCCCGATCGTAGCCATGACGGCAAATGCATTCGACGAAGATAAGAAAAAAGCAATCGATACAGGAATGAACGGACATGTTGCAAAGCCAATCGACATTCATGTATTGATACGTACATTGAAAGAGGTTCTTTTATAATGGAATGGAAAGAATTTGAAGCTACATTTCCAATACAACTGAACGAACAGCAAAAGGAAGCAGTACAGAGCACAGAAGGGCCGGTACTGCTTCTTGCTGTGCCGGGGTCCGGGAAGACTACCGTGCTGGTTACACGTCTGGGATATATGATCTATTGCAAAGGCATCAGACCGGAACGGATACTGACGGTTACGTATACCGTAGCGGCAACAAAGGATATGAGACAGCGGTTTGCCACGCGTTTTGGGGAAGAACTTGCAGGGCGTCTGGAATTCCGTACGATCAATGGTATCTGTGCAAGAATCATCCAGTATTATGGAAGACGCATCGGTAAAACTCCGTTTGAGCTTGTAAAGGATGAAAAAGAGACGACGAAAATGCTGGTAAAGATCTGTCAGGAACATGGAATGGGATATCCGGCGGAGAGTGATCTGAAGAATGTAAGAACGCTGATTACATATATCAAAAATATGATGCTGACAGAAGAAGAGATACAGAAGCTGGAAGAAAAAGAAGAGATAAAGATAGCGGGAATTTATAAGGCATATTGTCAGCAGATGCGGAAAGTGAACCTGATGGATTATGATGATCAGATGCTGTATGCCTATAAGATGCTGCGGATGGATGGGGAGCTTCTGGCATATTTTCAGAACCTGTATCCGTATATCTGTGTGGATGAGGCACAGGATACATCGAAGATCCAGCATGCGATCATTGCACTTCTGGCTTCGAAGACGAAGAATCTTTTTATGGTCGGAGATGAGGATCAGAGTATCTATGGATTCCGGGCGGCTTATCCGGAGGCATTATTGTCATTTGAAACGCATTATCCGGGGGCGAAGGTACTTCTGATGGAAGAAAACTTCCGGTCGAATGCCAACATTGTAAAAGCTGCGGATACATTTATCCAGAAAAACACGATGCGGCATGAGAAGCATATGTATGCGGCAAGGGAGGCAAAAGAACCGGTAAAAGAGATAAGATTAAAATCAAGACGGGCGCAGTATGCGTATCTTTTAAAGATTGCAAGAGACTGCAGTGAAAAAACGGCGGTGCTATATAGGGACAATGAATGTGCGATCCCATTGATTGATCTTCTGGAACGACACAATATCCCGTACCGGATGCGCAATGCAGAGCTTACATTTTTCACCCACCGCACGGTGCTGGATATTCAGAATATTATTCGTTTTGCATTGAATCCAAAAGATACAGAACTTTTTTTACAGATATATTACCGTTTGAAAACATTTATAAAAAAGGAAGAAGCTATCCGGATCACAAAGATCAGCCGGGAAAAAGATATCCCGGTACTGGAAGCAGCTGTAAAGTATGGACAGCTTGAAAGTTATACGGCAGAGAATATAAGAACTTTAGACCGGCAGATGAAACTGATGTTAAAAGAGCCTGGAGATAAGGCCGTGAACCGGATACTGCAGCTGATGGGGTATCAGGAATATCTGAAGCACAGCGGTGCGAACGGAAGTAAGCTTGAGATTGTAAAGACGATTGGAAGGCTGGTAGAATCACCGGAGAAATTACTGGAACGTCTGGAAGAACTGAAGATGATCATCCAGGGAAAAAAGACGGACTATAATTGTCCATTTATTCTGTCTACGATCCATGCCAGCAAAGGTCTGGAATACGAGACAGTATATCTGATGGATGTAGTAGACGGAATACTGCCGGAGAAAGTACCGGGCAGTAGCTATAAGGCTGAAAAAGAAGAGATAGAGACCTATGAAGAAGAACGGCGCCTTTTCTATGTAGGAGTAACAAGAGCGAAGGATCAGTTAAATGTGTTCATGATCCAGAAACCGTCGAAGTTCTGCAGTGAATTGCTTGGTAAGCCGGGAGCAAGAGAATCGGTACGGGAAGAATGGGCAGGAAGAACGGAACATGGAATCTATGGCGAAAAGCAAAAAGCTGGTTATCGAAAGAATCATAAGGTTGATTTTTATATGGATAACGGGAGCAGGAAGCCGGAAAAGAATAGGAATACAGGCAAAAATTATCAGGAACTGGCAGAAGAACTTGGAGCGGGAGTGATCGTCAGACATAAAAAGTTTGGACAGGGCGTTGTGACAGATATGGATGATGATTATGTTAAGGTTCAGTTTGGAGATACGGTGAAAAGTATGGATCTTAAGATTCTGGCACGCCTTGGGGTGCTTGAAATTAAAAATGACTAATGGTCAAAAAATACATTGACTGTTAGTCTTTTTTGATGTATAGTGCAGGTAGGATATAAAATGACCAACAGTCATAAAGAGCGGAACATCATATGGTCATAAAAGGAGGGGAAGTTATGAACATGGTCGCATTTGGTAAAAAAGTGGTGAAATTTAGAATTCCAATACTTATTATAAGTATTCTGCTTTTGATTCCGGCGGGGATTGGCTATGTGAATACAAGAGTTAATTATGATGTGCTGACCTATCTGCCGGAGGATATCGAGACGATGCAGGGTCAGGATATCCTGGTCAAAGACTTTGGAACCGGAGCATTCTCAATGTTTATTGTGGATGGTATGGAAGATAAGGAAGTCTCGGCACTGAAGTCTGAAATCGAAAAAGTTGATCATGTAGAGAAGGTACTGTGGTACGATTCGCTTGCAGATATCAGTATACCAAAAAGCATGATCCCAAAGAAAGTCTATGATGTATTTAATTCAGACACGGGAACGATGATGGCAATCTTCTTTGATGAAGGTACCTCTTCGGACGGAACAATGGAAGCAATCGGGGAAATCCGGAAACTGGCCGGAAAGAACTGTTTCTTAAGTGGAATGTCTGCAATTGTTACAGATACTAAGAATCTGGCTGAAAAAGAGACGCCGTTATATGTGCTGATCGCGGTGATTCTGGCAGTCATTGTACTTGGACTTACGATGGATTCGTATTTTATACCGCTGTTATTCATGCTTAGTATTGGAATGGCAATCGTATATAATCTTGGAAGTAACTATTTCTTTGGAGAGATTTCGTATATTACGAAAGCCCTGGCAGCAGTTTTACAGCTGGGGGTTACACTGGATTATTCTATCTTTTTGATGCATAGTTATGAAGAACAGCAGGTACGCTATGACGGCGATAAAGAACGGGCGATGGCACATGCGATTTCCCAGACATTTTCATCGGTAATTGGAAGTTCTGTTACAACTGTGGCAGGATTTATTGCACTTTGCTTTATGACATTTACACTTGGTATGGATATCGGAGTGGTTATGGTAAAAGGTGTTATCCTTGGTGTGATCGCATGCGTTACAATCCTTCCATCCATGATTCTTTGCTGTGATAAATGGATTACAAAGACGATTCATAAGCCTATCCTTCCGGATATTGGAAAGATATCAGACAAAGTTACGAAACGGTATATGGTCTACGTGGTTATTTTCCTGGTACTTTTATTCCCGGCAATTTATGGAAATAATCATACGGCGGTATATTACAATCTGGATGAGACACTGCCAAAGGACCTTCCGAGTATCATTGCGAATGAAAAGCTGAAAGCAGATTATGATATGAATACCACACATATGATCCTGGTGGACAGTTCCGTAGAGTCTTCCGAAGTAGCCAGGATGATCAATAAGATGGACGAAGTAGACGGTGTAAAATGGGCACTTGGACTGGATGCACTGATCGGACCATCGATTCCGCAGAGTATGATCCCGGAATCTGTAACCGAGATGCTTAAGAATGATAAGTATCAGCTTCTGCTGGTTAATTCAGAATATAAAGTAGCATCCGATGAACTGAACGCACAGATCAAAGAACTGAACAAGATCCTTCACAAATATGACAAAGGCGGAATGCTAATCGGTGAAGGCCCGCTGACAGCAGATCTGATCGATATTACAGACACAGACTTCAAGACAGTCAGTATCGTGTCCATTGGAATTATATTTGTGATTATATTATTACTGTTCAAATCCATCTCGCTTCCGATTATACTGGTTGGAGTCATTGAATTTGCGATATTTGTAAATATGGGAATCCCGTATTACACAGGAACAAAGCTTCCGTTCGTTGCATCGATCGTTATCGGTACTATCCAGCTTGGTTCTACGGTAGATTATGCGATCCTTATGACGACCAGATATAAAAGAGAACGCAGCCGCGGAGCAGAAAAGTATGAGGCAATCACAACTGCACACCGTGCATCCGCTCAGTCAATCATGGTAAGTGCATTGAGTTTCTTCGCAGCAACGATTGGTGTCGGACTGTATTCGAATATTGACATGATCAGTTCACTGTGTATCCTGATGGCAAGAGGTGCGATTATCAGTATGATCGTTGTTATCTTTGTATTGCCGTCGATGTTCATGGTATTTGATAAGGTGATCATGAAGACGAGTAAGGGATTTTTGCCAAAATAAGATAAAAAGCCAATTGTCAAAATGCAAAGTAGACCATGGGGACGTGAAAATATGGCTTTTTTACTGTCCACGTTGACATCCGGTAATCAGATATACAAAGCCGGAATGGAAAGGATGGAATGATAAATATATTGTCATAATGATGCAAACATGCTAAAATATGACCTTGAACTGGTTCGAAAACCTCCCAGTATAAAAAACTAGGCAAAGTACATAAGATGTATGATTACTTTTGTTTATGGGGTTTCTATAAGCAAAAGTATTTTTTTGCCTTTTGATTTGCATTGCACTCGTAAGGAGCTGCCAGTGGCAGGTCCTGTAGAAGGTTGAGAAAGGGAAAGAAAAATGGAAAAAAGAAAAGTAATTATTGACTGTGATCCGGGCATTGATGACAGCCTGGCTATCATGCTGGCATTGCAGTCAGAAGAACTCGAGGTAGTTGGAATTACCATTGTATGCGGGAACTGTCCGGTAGAAATGGGATTCGAAAATGCGAAAAAAGTGTTGAAGCATATGGAAAGGTTAGATGTTCCTGTCTACATAGGCGCGGAAAAGCCGCTTCGCCGGGAGTATGTTAATGCACTTGATACGCATGGAGAAGACGGACTTGGCGAAAGCTTTTTACCGGAGGTAGAAGGATTTCATCAGAAGATGGGAGCAGTAGAATTCCTTGCATCCAAGCTGAAAGAAGGACACATTTCCGTAATAGCACTTGGTCCAATGACGAATCTTGCAACATTGCTCGAACAAGACAGAGCAGCATTTGATCAGATCGAAGAATTCGTATCTATGGGCGGAACATTCAAAAGCCATGGAAATTGTTCGCCGGTAGCGGAATACAATTACTGGTGTGATCCGGATGCGGCAGCGAAAGTATATGATGCAATGTACCAGAATGGAAGAAAGATTCATATGATTGGTCTGGATGTGACAAGAAAAATCGTTCTGACACCAACGATTTTAGAGTATATGTGCCGGTTGAATGCAGACAGAGGTGCATTCATCAGGAAAATCACAAAATTTTATTTTGATTTTCACTGGCAGTGGGAACACATCATTGGATGTGTGATCAATGATCCTCTCGCCGTAGCATATTTTATTGATCCTTCAATCTGCGAAGGATTTGAGTCCTTTGTCCAGATTGAGACAGAAGGAATATCACTCGGGCAGTCGGTTGTAGATTCGATGAATTTTTACCGGAAAGAGCCGAATGCAAAGGTATTAACACAGGTAGATACATATCGGTTTTTCGAAATGATGCTTTCGAGAGTACTGGAAGTAGAGCCTGAGAGTCTGGATATTTTAGAAAATATGTTATAGGGAGAAAGAAAGACATGAAAAAAACATCAACATATAGAGTATCAACATATAAAATCTGCATCGTTGCATTTGCAATATGCATTAACCTGGCAGGCGGACAGCTTGCATTGTTACTGAAGCTTCCGATTTATTTGGACAGTATCGGAACTGTATTCATTGCGTCTACGTTAGGACCGGTCTATGGAATGCTTCCAAATGTGATCAGTGGTCTGTTCATGGGAATGACGGTTGACGTGTATTCGTTATATTATGCGCCTGTTGGGATCATACTTGGTCTGGTGACAGGTCTGGTATATCGGAAATATAAGCCGAAAAAATGGTGGATATTTGTAGCGGCTCTGGTAATTACATTGCCATCGACTATTGTAAGTTCGTGCATTACAGCATTCTTATTTGGCGGTATTACCTCATCCGGGTCTACAGTTCTGGTGCAGCTTCTTTCTAAAACTCCGATTGGAATGGTAGGGGCATGTTTTGTGGTTCAGTTCTTTACGGATTATATTGACCGGGTGATCTGTCTGTTTGTAGTGAGTACGCTTACAAAGGCATTGCCGAAAAATATGATGGAGAGATTATAAAGGAGAAGGTATAAAGTGAACGTATTGATAACAGGTACAAGTTCCGGGATTGGAAAAGGATGTGCGGAATATTTTTTAAAAAACGGACATAAGGTCTATGGATTTGACCGGAATGAACCGGCGATAGAGCATCCGGATTATATACATTACCGGCTGGATATCCGCGATAAGCAGCTGTATCCAGAGCTTCCACCTATGCAAATTGTGATCAACAATGCAGGTGTGCAAAATGAAGATGATATAGATATCAACCTGAAAGGAACCATTGCAATCACAGAACATTACGGAGTACAGCCGGAGATCAGATCCGTGATCATGATCGGCTCGGCAAGCGGCCATACCGGCTCGGAATTCCCGGAGTATGCGGCAAGCAAAGGTGGAGTTCTGGCATATACCAAAAATGTTGCGATGAGAATTGCGCCATACCAGGCAACCTGCAATAGTCTGGATTTCGGCGGGGTGATGACAGAGCTAAATAAACCTGTGATGGAAGATGAAAAAATGTGGAATGCGATTATGGACCTGACTCCTTTAAAACGCTGGATGAGCGTAGAGGAAGCGGCGGAATGGATTTATTTTATGGCGGTGAAAAACAGATTCTGTACAGGACAGAATATTTTGATCGATGGATTAGAAGCAGGGAACAGCAATTTTATATGGCCGGAATAAAAGTATGATAAAAAAGAAAAGAGGGGTAAAACATGGAGTTCAAATACTGTAAATTAGAAATATTTCTCCCACCAACACATCTGGAAATCGTACAGAAAGCACTGCAGGAAGTAGATGCGGGGCACATCGGAAATTATGATTCCTGCATGTCAGTAAGTCCGGTGACAGGATACTGGCGTCCGCTTGACGGATGTGATCCGTATATCGGAACCAGTGGTGAGATCAGCTGCGAGCCGGAGCTGAAAGTGGAAGTAACGGTGTATACAGAAAATGTTGATAAGACGATTGAAGCCGTGAAGAAGGTACATCCGTATGAAGAGCCTGTGATCAATGTGATACCACTTTGGAGGACGAGCTTTTAAGTCCCTGTGGCGCGGAACTGTTTTGGCGTCATGTGATAATATTTTTTAACAAAAGTTAGCAAGAATTCTCCTTCCTCTACAGGTGGGAGATGAATTGCAGAAAAAGAATAAAGAACACTTGTTCTGTATTGTGAAGTATGGTATACTATAATCAGTCGAAAGAATAGAAAGGACTGATTATATGGATAAAATGGATCATAATGCACA
>NZ_CAKRAH010000063.1 GCF_934294775.1 uncultured Dorea sp. | reverse complement strand
ACAAGGTAAGCCACCGTCTCGGCTTCCATCTTACATCCGGTTCTTCCCGGAATGTTATAAAGGACAACCGGTACTTTGGCCACATCTGCTACCTGGGTGAAGTGTGAGATCATACCTTTCTGGGTTGCTTTGTTATAATATGGTGTTACGACTAATACACCATCCACACCATATCCGGCCGCTTCTTTGGATAATTCCATTGCAGTCTTTGTGCAGTTTGATCCGGTTCCTGCAATAACCGGGATTCTTCCTTTTGTTCTTTCGACTGTAAATTTGACACATTCCATGTGTTCACGCTCTGTCATCGTTGCTGCTTCCCCGGAAGTTCCGCAGATTACGATGCTGTCTGTTCCGTTTTCACAGTGAAAATCGATCAATTCGTCCAATCTGTCATAATCGATGGATTCATCTTCTTTGAACGGAGTAACGATTGCTACTCCTGCACCTGTAAATATTGCCATATTGCACCTCTCCTGATTTTTACAAATGCCACACGGAACCCGTATGGCATCTGTAATATCGTCTTACATTCTAACTTTTATACTTACATTTATACTTACCACAGATTTTTATACATCTGCTCTACATCTGCCTGTGTAATTTCACGCTGTGTATTCTGTGGGCTTCCGCTGTCCATTGCATCATATGCCATTTTCTCGATCACTTCGAAGAATTTCTCTTTGTCGATTCCAAATTCTGCAAGTGTCGGTGTCTCTAATTCTTCTGTCAGTGCTACGACTGCATCCAGGAATTTCTCACTTGCTTCCTGATCTGAATCTTCCGGTGTTGCAACTCCGATAGCTCTTCCGAGATCTGCGAATCTGTCATACGCTCCCTCTAATGCGAAGCTTAAGCACTCTTTCATCAACATTGCGTTAGAAAGTCCGTGTGCTACATGGAACAGTGCTCCGATCGGACGGCTCATTCCATGGATCAGTGTTACGGATGAGTTATTGAATGCGATTCCTGCTTCCAGAGCTGCTACAGACATCTGTACTCTTGCTTCTTCATTCTTTCCATCGTGAAATGCCACCGGAAGGAATTT
This sequence comes from uncultured Dorea sp., assembly GCF_934294775.1. GTDB lineage: Bacteria > Bacillota > Clostridia > Lachnospirales > Lachnospiraceae > Dorea_A. Next base: position 13,641 of record NZ_CAKRAH010000063.1, on the reverse strand, counting down.
GAAGATTCTCTTTACAGCAGACATTGCAAAAGTATCTGATAATGTCTGTGCTTTTCTGGATGTATAAGCTTCTACTGCATGGCACAATGCATCAAGCCCGGTTGCTGCTGTGATCTTCGGTGGTGCTGTCATAGTGAACTGGGGATCGATAATGGCTAATGAAGGAATCAGCACTTTACCTTTCAGCAGCATCTTAATGTCTTTTTTGGTATCTGTAATGATCGTGAACTGTGTAGCTTCGGATCCTGTTCCTGCTGTGGTTGGAATTGCTACCATCGGAGGCATCTCTACATCGATCACTTTACCCATGTAATCAGAAATGCTTCCTCCATTTTTTACGAGTGATCCGATTGCTTTCATGGAATCGATCGGACTTCCTCCTCCAAGTGCTACGAGGAAATCGCATCCTTCTGCTTTATACTGTGCAAGTCCTTTTTCGATCATTACATCTGTTGGTTCGCCTGCGATGTCAGAGTAGATGGTATATTCTACACCCTGACTTTTCAATGCGTTTTCTACTTTTGCACAGTTGCCGAGGTCGATCATCACTTTATCTGTTACGATCATTGCTTTCTTTCCAAGTGTTCCTAGTGTATCCTGTGCCATATCAAGCGCTCCTGATCCTGAGATCATCTGTCCAGGTACGATAAATTCTCTTGCCATAATAATTATCTCCTTTTCTCTCTAAATAAGCGTTTTGCTATCTTCTTTTCTCTGTTTTTTATTTTCCAACTGGCATTTTGCCGTCAATTTTTATATTTTTACTATGTTTATTTTCTTCCAAATGTATGGATGTTAGAACTGTGCATCATGCATCCACACATATCTCTCATCTTCACATCTGTCTGTCTGAAGCCATGGATTTCCATCGATGTGACGGATCATCCAGCATGTGTACATCTGGAATCCAGGTGCCACTGCCTGTGGATGAAGCTCTCCTCCAGGAATTGCTGAAAAGCTGTTGTTCACGCTTTTGAATACCTGGTCGCCGACGAAGCTTGCTCCAAATCCTTCCGGTCTGTCGAACTTGAACAGGTATGTCTCCGGCTGTGGATGTCTGTGTGGCAGATATCCTGACCAGTTACCTCTGTCATTTAACACTTCTCCAAGTACCATATTAGATTCCGGGCAGATGTCGTGATCGAAGATCGTATTTACACGGCGCTTTGCCACATTTCCGAATTTTCCGACACTTGAGTAACCCCAAGGTGCATCATCCGGTGAATATAATTTGCTTGCAAATGTCTTGTCATTGTGTGTGCACTGTACCAGGATCTCGGACTCTTCTTCTGCTGTCACAGTAATCTCTTTGCCACCACTTACATGCAGTGCCCATGGGCCTTCTGTAAATACATCTTTTCTGCTGACGGTTGCTTTCTCATCTTCCCATGTATAAGTTATTTTTCCAGAAAGAAGAAGAACTGCGATTTCCTCTCCGTCTCTTTTAAATGTTCTGGAATATCCTGCCTTCATACTATATACACGGATATCCATCATCATTGCTTTGTAATCATTGTCATAAGTGGTAAGAATCATCTCGCCATATTCATCAAACTTTGGATAACCAAATACCTTACTCACTGTCTTACGCCTCCCGAATCTACCTTTTATCTATTTTTTCTATTTTCAACTTCTGCGGATTGCTTCACTTTCCGGCTTCACAATCCGCCATTTCCTTATTCTTTAGTAATCTCTTGCTTCTCTTCTGCCTTCCAGAACACCAACGCAAGCCTTTCTTACGGATTCCTTAGAAGAAGTAGTTGCAATTCCTACATTCCACCATGATTCGTATCCGTCTGTCATGGTCTTTGGAATAACCTTTAAGTCGAATAAGCAAGCCTTCTCCTGTTTCTTCGCATCTTCCAGTGCTGCCTCTAACTCTGCGATTGTCTTACATGTGTATGTCTTAAGTCCATATCCTTCGCCGATCTTCGCATAATCAACCGGGATCAGGTCTCCACAAGGCTTCTTGCCGTCTGTGTAACGGAACTCTGTTGCAATACTTCCGATACCATGGTTCATCTCCAGGTTGTTGATACATCCGAATCCACAGTTATCAAAGACCAGAATGTTCACTTTCTTTCTCTCCTGCATGATCGTCATGATCTCACTGTGTAACATCTGGAAGCTGGAATCTCCGACTACGCAGTATACTTCGTTATCAGGCTCTGCGAATTTTACGCCAAGTGTAGCTGCTACTTCATATCCCATGCAGGAATATCCGTATTCTGCATGATAGCCGCCGCGCTTGTCTGTTGTCCACATTCTCTGCATACAGCTTGGAAGGGAACCACCGGCTGTGATGATCGTTGCGTCTTCATCGATCACTCTTCGGATAGCTGCAAGTGCTGCTGTCTGTGTAATCTTTCCATTTGTCATCTTGACAAATTCCGGAATCGTTCTTGGATCTCTTGCCTTGATGATCGGCTCGAAATCATCTCCTGTATATTCAATGCCTGCGAGGCGGACCATTTCTTCGTCCCATACCTTCTTGGCTTCTTCGATCTCTCCGTTGTAGGCTGATACATATCCGCGTGCACGAAGTTTTTCAGCAAGTGCTTCTACTGTAACTTTTGCATCTCCGACTGCTTTTACTGCATCCATCTTGTAAGCGTGGAATCTGCAGTTGTTGATCGTCACGAATTTTACATCCGGATTCTTGAACAGTCTCTTGGAACTTGTTGTAAAGTCTGACATTCTTGATCCGATTGCGATCACTACGTCTGCGTCCTTAGCGATAATGTTGGAAGCATAGGTTCCTGTCACTCCGATACCACCTAAGCAGCAAGGATGACTGGACTTGCAGGCACTCTTTCCTGCCTGGCTTTCGCCAAATGGAATCTTGAATTCTTCGCAGAACTTTTCAACTGTCTCACCAGCTTCTGAATAACGGACACCGCCGCCTACGATTACGAGTGGTTTCTTAGCTTCTGCAATGATCTTTGCAATATCTTCTACTTCCTCTTCTACTGCAACTGGTCTTGTGATTCTATGTACACGTTTCTGGAAGAAATATTCCGGATAATCATAGGATTCACCTTCTACATCCTGGCAAAGAGCGATGCAGCATGCACCTGTCTCTGCCGGATCTGTCAGGACTCTCATGGCATTGATGAGTGCTGTCATGATCATCTCCGGTCTTGTGATGCGGTCCCAGTACTTGCACACTGGCTTGAATGCATCATTGGTTGTTGTTGCAAGGCTGTTGCTCTGCTCTAACTGCTGTAATACCGGATCCGGCTGTCTGGAAGCAAATGTATCTGCCGGAAACACCAGAAGTGGAATGTTATTCACCGTTGCTGTCGCGCAGGCTGTTACCATATTTGCTGCTCCAGGTCCTACAGATGAGGCACATGGAATGATTTTCTTTCTGTTACTCTGCTTTGCAAATGCGGTTGCCACGTGGCACATTCCCTGTTCGTTTCTTCCCTGAAGAACTCTTAACTGTCCAGGATTGGTATCCAGCGCTTCTCCAAGTCCTACTGCAATTCCGTGTCCGAAGATGGTGAAGAATCCTTCTACGAATTTTGTCTCTTCCCCGTCCATGGAAACGTACTGATTATCAAGAAATTTCACAATTGCCTGTGCAACTGTCATACGGATTGTCTTTGTCATCGTTCTCTTCCTCCTGCTGCTTTTTCTATACTCTTGCGATCATTTCGCCGAATTTTTCTTTTTCTTCTTTAATAAATGCATGTACTGCGTCCGGTCCCGGAAGGGAATCAGAACAGTTGTTGCTTCTTACCATCATGGATGCTTCTGCGGAACCAAATTCCAGACAGTCGATCACTTCCCATCCCTGATATAATCCATATAAGAATCCGGAACCATATCCGTCTCCGCCGCCGAATCCTTTTCTTGCTTCTACCGGGAATGGCTTGATGCTGAACTTCTGTCCGTCACAGGTATAAGCGGTAGATCCTTTCATTCCGTGCTTGATCACTACGATCTTAGCGTTGTATCCCTGCCATAAGCTTGCGCTTTCTTCATCTGTCATGCCTTCTTTGATAAGCTTCTCTGTCAGGTCGAATTCTTCTCTGGATCCCATGATGATGTCTGCTTCTTTTGCTACGATCGAGTAGTAAATGGAAATCTCATCTTTGTTCTTCCAGTTGTACTCTCTGTAGTCAATGTCGAAGATAACTTTTGTATCGTTCTTCTTTGCCAGCATCACTGCTTTGATCGCTGCTTCTCTGGAAGGACTTTCTGCAAGTGCTGTTCCTGAGATCAGGATTGCTTTGGACTGTTTGATGTATTCTTCATCGATGTCATCTACATGTAACTGAAGGTCTGCGATGCAGTTTCTGTACATCAGGATGTGGCTTTCTTTTTCTGAGAGCATCTCGGTAAATGTAAGTCCAAGCTTCTCGCCGTTTGTACATCTTGTGATGTGTGATGTGTCAATTCCCTGTTTGTCAAAATATTCTGTTACATAATCACCGAACTGATCATCGGATACTTTTCCGAGGAATCCTGCTTTTAATCCGTGTCTCGTAACACCTACTGCAATGTTCGCCGGAGATCCTCCAACGAATTTTTCAAATGTGTGTACATCCTTTAATGGTTTGAATTCTTCTTTTACCTGATCGTTGTAAGCCGGGTTGAAGTCGATTGCGACTCTTCCGAGAAGTATCAGGTCCATTGGTCTTGTCTGGTCAAATTCTACATATTTCATATCTTGCATCCTCCTGCTTTTTCCTTTTTGCTTTTGCGTGCTTTATTGTTTTATTTGTGTGCTTTCTTGCGTGTTTCATTTGTTGACTGTATATTAGCACACACATTTTGAATGTGCAATAGGATTTTGAATTATTTTTTATTTCCCGCATTGTTCACAATTTGCGGGGTGTGTTATTGTTGTTTTTGCACAATCACAGTTTGTATTGCACGCATTTTAACACGCAGCATTTGAATACAGGAAGGAGATTTTGGGACTCATTTTCTAATTGGATTTATCAGCTCGGCCTCTCGGTCTTTCTCATGTCGTAATTGGCTAATGATGATAAATTCAACAGTGGAATGTTGGCTTTGTGATACCGAAAGTTTCATGTTTTAACACTTAATCATTAAGATATACGAAACATAAATATAATATATTTTTCTTATTCATTTTATAAACTTTGTATTGATTTTGGGATTTCTTATTGATAAAATAGATTTAGGCTTTTGCCTAAGGTGCTACTTCACTTTTGACGTGAATGGCGGTTCGCTTTGTGCGGAGAGTATACAATAGCTCCGATTACATACATATCTCTTTCAGAGAAATCTACGAAAGGAGACTTATTGCCTATGCTGACCATAACTGACCTAATCGCAGTAATTTCACTGTGTGCGACTTTTTATAGTCTTGGGTATGTGCGTGGAAAGCATGACTCCAAGACGCAAAGATAACCGCCCATCCTGACAATGAGCGGTTATCTTTATAAACCCTTATTTAATCAGGCGCAACCGTCATATCAGTAGCACCTTTTATATTCTTATATTAACATTACTATTTTCCCCTGTCAAACATTATTTGCTTCCGCTTTCTTTCTGCTCCACATAATCCAGGATCATCTTCACAGCTCCGTCCACGCCGGTCTTAGACACATTGACAACCATGTCATAGTGCTTCGGATCGTCACGTTTCATACCTGTGAAGCGTTCATAATATTCATTTCTCTGGATGTCGCGCAGTTTTAATTCATTTAATGTCTGACCCTTGTAGTATTCTTTTCCTTCTTTTTCGCGGTACGCATCATCTGCATATACGAAGAAAGAGTAGCTGTGCGGCTGACCGCCCAGTACGAAGTTGGCACAGCGTCCAAGGAATACGCCCGGAGCCTGTTTGGCCAGTGCCTGGATGATCTTGGTCTGTTCTTCGAACATCCGCATATCGGTCACATCTTCGGCAACTCCTGCTGCCGGATATGCATATGGGGAAAATGCGAATGCTTCATTTTCATTATAAGAATCCAGATATTTTACAACTTTATCCATATCCTGCGATTCCATGCCTAGTTTTTCTGCCAGCAGGCAGATGATCTGTCTGTCGTATACACGGCATTTTAATGCTTCGGCAAGACCTTCGGCGATCTTTCTTCCGCTTGCTCCGTAGAGACGTCCGATGGCAATATTAATCTTGTTCTCACTTATTGCTGCTATGTTCGGGATCTCTTCTGCAGGTGCTTCTGCTCCGCCGCCTTCTCTTGCGATCAGCTCTTTCATCATCTGGTCATACTGCTTATCCAGTTTGTAGCATGCTGCCAGTAAGAACATGACTGCCCAGATTGCGATCGGTACATACAGATAGAAGACGCTGATCGCACGGATTGCAGATGCAGGCTGTACTTCTTTTAATCCGTCAAATGCTGCCCATGAAAGAACGGCACCCATGATAGCAGATGTGAATCCAGATCCGGCTTTCTGTCCCATACTCATAGAAGAGAACATCAGCCCTTCGATACGGTATCCGGTCTTCCACTGGCCATATTCGATGGCATCACTTGGAAGCGAGTACTGTACTCCATAGAATGGAGCAATTCCAAATCCTCTCATGATACAGGTGAGCATTCCAAGGGATACGCTTGTTGCATTTAATAAGAAGATCAGCTGTCCGGCAATTCCAAGAAGACATCCGGCGCAGATCAGTTTTCTCTTTCCGTATTTCGGAAGAAGTTTTGGAATCATGGCGATTCCTACGATCGTCGCGATCTTTTCTGATGCAGATAATGGTGTCACAAGATTGACATTTCCTAATACGTACTGACAATAATACGTCAGATCGGTTCCAATGATGATCTGATATACGGTATAGAATAACATCAGTCCCAGCGCAATCAGGAAATACCGGTTGGTTACGGTTGCTTTTAATGCAGTCCAGAACGGTACATCTTCTTCTTTGCTTTTCTGTGCTGTCTGTACACGTTCCGTACAGGTCATATAGGTATTTACAAGTACGAATACGGAGATAACTGCATACACTGCGGTTACTGTGATCCATGCAGCCTGTGTATTACCGATCATATCTGCCACGATATTAATGAGCGGCAGGGTAAATGCTGTGATGATCATACTTGCGGTAATGGATAATACCATACGGATGTTACAGATGGTATCTCTCTGTCTTCTGTCACGGCTCATCAGTGAACCAAGTGCATGGAACGGCTGGCTGATCGCCGTATAGACAACCGTGTTCATAATGTTATAAGTAACAAATGCATAGACCACTTTTCCGATCGGACCAAGTCCCGGCATTGTAAATAATACGATCGCCGCAAGTGCATAAGGCACTGCCAGTCTTAAGATCCAGATTCTTGCTTTTCCATATTTGGAATGTGTCCTGTCAATGATGGTTCCCATAAGTACGTCCGAGAAACCATCGAATACACGGGAAATCAGCATGATCATTCCGACTGCTCCTGCCGATATTCCAACTACGTTCGTGTAAAAATAGATCAGAAGCGTTGAGGTCATGGTATACATCAACGTAAGTGCCGGGTCTCCGAAGCAGTATGCCAGCTTCTCCGACAAAGGCACGACGATGAATTCATCCATGTCCTTTCCCTTCTGCTTATAATTCAATACTTCCGCTACCGATTTCATATCGTATCCTCCAACTGTCAGGGGAGCTAAAGCTCCCCTTAACTATTCCAATAATTCTCTTTCGATCCGCTCTCTTGCCTCCGGAGCCTGTTTGTCCATCTTCTCAGGGAATCCGAACATTGATACACAGGCAATATTATCCCCACCGGCTTTTGGTGCATCCGGTTTTAACTGTCTGTTAGCAAAATCCATTTCTCTTAAAGTCTCAAAAATTCCGTCGAAATCAACATCCCCTTCGCCCATAGCGAGATGCTGGTGAATCGTCACATCTGCTTTTCCTCTTCCATTTAACCATGGCGGATTGGCAATGTAACGGCAGTCCAGTGTCTGATTATAAGTATCTGCAAATAACACATGTGTCAGCTCATCTCCTGCATATTTTAACATTGAGCGGACATCCCCTTTTCCTTCATCATAGAAGAATCCGTGCGGAGAAGAATATACATATCCAAGATATGGTGAACGGAATGATTTGACCATATCACATGTCTCGTTATTCAGCTCACAGAAATCATATGGATGTGACTGGATCTCTACACGGATCTTATTCTTCTCAATAATCGGAAGCAGTTCTTCCATAGATTTGAACCACATGCCATTGCAGATTTCCAGCTGATTCGGATCGCCGGATAACTCCGTATTGATAACAGATACCCCCATATCTGCTGCGATCTCGATCATACGTTTCCAGTTGGCTACTGCAAACTGACGCTGCTCTTCAGTCGGTCCTGACCAGCGGTATACAACAATGAATGACGATATCTCCACGCCTGTCTCTCTCAATGCTTTTCTGTATTCCATCTCACATTCTTTTGAGAACAGTGGATGTTTGTAAAATGGATTGATCCTTGGATGTGGTGACTGTTCAATATATTTGTATCCCCAGTCAGCCACCTGATGAACCATCCAATTGATATCCATAGACTGCTTTGCCAGTACATCTACATCAAATGCTATTTTCATAATATGTTTGCTCCTTTCATTTTCTTACAAACCGGTCTTTTCTGCAATATATTTTCTTGCCTTCATTGCGTATTCCAACGGATTTGCTTTTGCCGGATCCTGTTCTGCTTCTACCACTACCCAGCCTTCATAATCTGCTTCTTCTAAGATTTTAAAGATCGGTCCGAAATCCACATCCCCGTCTCCTGGTACGGTAAATGTGCCTTCTCTTACGCCTTTTAAGAAGCTCCATTTTTCTTTTCTTGATTTCTCTACAACGTCTTTTCTGAGATCTTTCAAATGTACGTGACGCACACGGTCCACATATTTTCTCAGTACTTTTTCAGGATCAATTCCTGCAAATGAGAGATGTCCGCTGTCGAATAACAGGTATACCAGATCCTGATCAACAGACTCCATAAAGCGGTCGATCTCTTCTTCTGTCTGAACCACGGTTCCCATATGATGGTGGAATGTCAGTACCATTCCTTTGTCTTTTGCGATCTGTCCCAGTTTATTAAGACCTGTCACAAGCTTATCCCATTCCTCATCGTTCATCACATATTTGCCTTCCTGGATCGGATGGTCGAGTTTGCCCTGAATGCTGTAGCTCTGCTCGGATACGCCGATACATTTTGCTCCGACTTTCTTCAGAAAATCGCACTGTTCTATAAATGCGGCTTCTGTCTCTTCATATGGACGACTGATCAGGAATGAGGAGAACCACTGGTTACAGATAGTCATTCCCCTGAGATCCAGCGCTTTTTTCAATACTTCCGGGTCTGTCGGATAGTGGCTTCCCACTTCTGATCCCGTGAATCCTGCCAGTGCCATCTCACTGACTGTCTGTTCAAATGTATTCTCTTTTCCAAGATCCGGCATATCGTCATTAGTCCAGCCGATTGGTGCAATTCCTAAAGATACTTTTTCTTTATTTAACATATCTGAATCCTCCTTCCGGCATCTTATTCGTTACTGTTCCATCAGTAACATTTCTATACCGGCTCTTTTTTTCTGATAACTTTTTAACATTTGTCTGTTTTTTACAATGGCTGCCGCTTTTTAACGCGGCAGCCGTAAGGTGAATATGTATTTCTACTGTTCCCACATTCACGTGGACAGCAGCATAATTGGAAATATAACTATGTAATCTTATGCTTATTATGCAAAATATTTTTCTACAAAATCTCTTGTCACTTCTGCAGCTTTCTTCACATTCTCATCGTGAGACATTGCATAATATTCCGGACGGAATTCTTCGATCGTGCATACGCCGTCGAATCCGATCTCTTTTAATGCCCCTGCGATTCCTGCATGGTCAACTACTCCCTCTCCAGGCCACAGTCTCTTGTCATCTCCGCATGATCCAAGTGGGAGATCTTCACAGTCATTCAGATGATAAGCAAAGATCTTATTGCCATCTGCTGCTTTTAAGTCTTCCAGCTTTGAGCACATCTCATGGAAATGGAAGGTATCTACTGTGATTCCGACATTGTCTCTGTCAACAGCCTTTACAACATCGTATGCTGTTCCGAACTGGTTAATTGAACAGTTTGGTGCTCCGCAGAACTCCAGGGAAATCTTGATGTCTTTTCCAACTTTATCTGAAAGATAACGGAGTCTTTCTACTGCTTCTTCTTTGATCTCTGTTACAGATTTGTCCTTTACATCAAAGCTTGGTACTGTGATCAGCATCTTCATTCCGATTGCTTCACATACTTTAATGATAAAATCTGTCTCTTCGTCGATCTCTTTTACTCCAGCTTCGTCTCTCTGGTTGAAGAAGATCAGTGTATTGTAAGCCCATGGTTTCAGATGATGGTTCTTGAACCAGTCAGCGAGTTCTTCTAATGTATGTTCTTTCAGGTAATCTTTTACGCAGTCAAAACGGATCTCGATATAATCAAATCCATATTTTTCACATGCTTCCAGGTCTGCCATCAGTGACTGTCCCTTGCATTCCAGAGCCGTTGCTTCGTTAAATCCGATTTTCATTTTCTATATCCTCCTGTCTCTTACGACTTTTCATTTTCTTTTCATGGTATCGCTTTTGCAATCCATGCTATTATCTGATTCCTATATTTTTGTAGTCAGTCATCTATTCTCTATCTTCTAAATAAATTTGTCTATGTTCCTGACTTTTTGTGTGCACGTGTACGCATTCTTCAAAAAAATATATTTTTTATAATTTTATTTATAGAATTCTGGTTTCTCAACTGTTACAACTTTTTCGATATTTCCTGTCTCCTGAGCTTTTACCAGCGCATCTGCTGTAACTGCTGCAAGATATCCGTCCCATGTTGTAGGTCCTTCAATCACACCTTTTTCTGCACAGTCAACCCAGTTCTGGATCTCTGCATCGTATGCATCTTTGAATAATACGAAGCAGTCTGTTGTAATCTCTGTAGAGCACTGTGCATTCTTTCTGATAGAAGGTGCCATTGGTGTTCCCATCTTAAGTGCGCCGTCTTCGCATACAACTTCACAGTTGATATCATAACCGAACTTGCAGTTTACGAAGCATTCTACGTCGATGCAGATACCACTCTTTGTACGCATCAGCATGATCTGTGGATCCTTCAGTTCTGAGTGAGAATATTTTGTAACCTTTGGCATGATAACCTGTACGCTTTCATAATCATCATTTACCAGCCAGTGGCAGAGATCGATCTCATGGATGACTGTGTCGTGTACTGCCATTGGTGTGTTGTAGTTGGTTCCTACTTCCGGATTACGGTGTGTGCAGTGCATCATCAGTGGTTCTCCGTATTCTCCGGTTGCAATTGCATCTTTGATCTGATTGTATCCTTTGTGATAACGTCTCATGAATCCTAACTGGATCAGATGCTTGCCTGCTGCTTCTTCAGCTTCCATAACTTTCTTGCAGTCATCGGCTGTTGTACAGAGTGGCTTCTCACAGAAGACTCTTTTTCCAACTTTGATTGCCTCTAACAGGTCATCTACATGTGCGAATCCAGGTGATACGATCAGTACTGCATCTACTTCAGGATCATTGATCAGGTCTTTGCCGTTTGTGTATACTTTTGCGCCGCCTGCGATCTCGGCTGCTTTCTTAGCGCCTTCTTCGAATACATCAGATACTGCAACTACCTGCGCTCCCTGTGTTCTCTCTGTGATTCTCTTGATATGATCTCTTCCCATTCCGCCACATCCGATTACTCCTACGTTTAACATAATTTTTTTCCACCTTTCTTTTCATTTCGTGATTCTGAACTTTCTACTTCAGATCGTTGTTTTTGATTTTGAGTTTTTGTTTGCTTGTTTGTTTTTTAGTTTTGAGTTTTTGTTTGCTTCTTACTTTTTGTTTCTTATTTCGTCCAGTAGTTCTCTTTTATCCTAAACTTTTTACTGAACCTTTTTACTGCCGGCTTTTGTTTTTCTTGTTCTTTTGCTTTTCTGTATTTCCTTGTCTGTAACTGTATCTTATCATTGCGTGCACGTGAACGCAATATCCAAAATAGCTAAATTAAAGCCAGAATTTTTATGAAGAATCACAAATTGATAAAGATTAAACAAGAAAAATGTGCAAAGTGCTGTTCCGGCTTTCGGCTGATTCTGCACTCTGCACATTATTTTTGTTAATTTTCTCTAATCAGGTCTGGTTTTATTGTCTTATATCAAACTTGTAATTGATTATAAATGAATATTTGTCATAAAATTGCCTTTCCGCAATAGTGCCTGAACAACTCTATTATCACGGAAAGGCGATTTTTAGTATAACGTTTCATCCTTTTACGCTCATATTATATTTACAAATTGTATTTTGTCTTAATCACAATCTCTGTATACTGATACTCTTCTTCCGGCTCTTTTCCGTCAAATAATTTGTCAAATAAAATCATCACCGGAGAATACCCCTGTACATATGCATTCTGTCCAAGCAGGAACTGGATCAGTCCACGCCTTAATTCCTGTTCATTCCGGGTTGTCAGGTCATTGGAGATGACTTTTACTTTCCCTACCAGGCTCTTATTCTTTAACACCTTGCATACCCCATCCGTACCGGAAGCTGCCAGATATACACCGCACAGATCCGGATGCAACTTTAACATTTCCTCCGTGATCTTTCCGGCAATCTTGCTGTCATCATAAGCATACTGGATATCCAGAACCTCTACATCCTTCCGGACTGCATTAAGTTCACTGATGAATCCCTTGCTCCTGTTCCTGTGCGACTGATTAGACGGATATCCCGAGATTACCTGCACTTTCGCTCCCTTAGGAAGGATTTCTGCCATCAATCCTGCTGCCACCTTACCACTCTGCAGCGCATTCTGCCCTACAAAACAGAGTCTGTCGGAATCTTCCAAATCAGAGTTGAAGGTCACAACCGGTATTCCTTCTTCTACAAATTCATGAATGAGCTTCTTCAATTCTTCATCTTCTACCGGAACCATTGCAATCCCCTTACATCCGGACGCACGCATTTTTTTCATTGTGTCCATAACCTTCACGGAATCAATCCCGTTCAGTTTTTTCACCATGACTTCGATTCCCATACGTTCAACTTCTACTTTGGCATCTTCAATTCCGTTCAACACTTTCTTCATAAATGGCGTATCTGCCGACTGTAATATCACACCGATCCGAACGGACTGCTTTGCCATGGCAAGTGCCCTTCCTGCACGGTTCGGCTGGTAGCCCATCTCTTCTGCTATCTTTTTTATCTTTTCCGCCACTTCCGGTTTGATCCTTCCACGGTCATTCAATGCCCGGTCTACGGTTCCTCTGGATACTCCGGCAGCTTCGGCAATCTGCTGTAATGTCACTCCCATAACTTGTTCCTCCGCTTTTTGCGTTTGCGTGCACGCTTTTTTCTCATTATATCATCTGACGGATATTAAGCAAGTAATTTTATTCAAAAACAATAATTTTGAATTCCGGCTCGGATTGTTGTATTTTATTTTGTCCTGTTTATATCTTCTTTTACTTTTTTATTAATATTATTTATAGTTCCATTTTTCGGCTCCTTTATTTATATCTACTAAAAAGAAAAATCCCTGAAAAACCTTGTAAATTCACAATGTCATTAACTTAAAAGCAGAAAATATTTATTCTAAAAGGATTAGATATCTCCTGCTTTTTTTGATATGCTTA
>NZ_CAKRAH010000062.1 GCF_934294775.1 uncultured Dorea sp. | reverse complement strand
ACGCTGTAGAAAGTGCCTATTAGAAGCAAAACTTAGATATGTAGGAAATTGTAAAAACGGATAATTGCGGAAGAACCTACCGCACAGGAATATTCAAAAAGCAAATGCTGAAAGTGATTCAAAAGGTTTTGATGGGGTGAATGGAACTATGCCGGGAATAGTTTCAGTGTTTCAAAACAATATTAAATTTTTATAGTATGCACCATTAAAACAAGGCGGAGTTATTTTTGCAAATACAAATTCCTATATTATTTCGTTTGATTCAACTATGGAAAAATATATTCATATTGTAAGACCTGATAATATAAAACTTATTCAAAAGTTCAAAAATAAAGTATAAATAATGTAAAGTGTGATATCAACTATGCCGGGAACTAATTTTAGAAGTTTTTTATTTATATGCTGACGAAAGCGCTGCCAACAGCTACAAAATAGTCCTGGACTATTTCGAACCAAAGCTGTGGCTTGGTATGACCGCAACGCCGGATAAACGAGACGACAATCTGGAAGGCAGGAACATTTACGAAATCTTCAATCATCAGATCGCATACGAGATTCGTTTGCAGGATGCGATGGAGGAAGATCTGTTGTGTCCGTTCCATTATTTTGGAATTACGGATCTGGATATTATTGCAGATGCGGGAAAATCATCCGAAGAAAAGGTGGAGAACTTCCGCTATCTGACATCCGAAGAGCGTGTAGAAAATGTTATGAAACAGGCGGAATACTTCGGATACAGTGGTGACCGTGTGAAGGGATTAATCTTCTGTAGCCGGATTGATGAGGCAAAGGAATTGTCGAAGAAATTCAACGACAAGGGCTGGCGGACGCTGGTGCTGAGCGGCAGTGATTCGGAAGAAGCAAGAGCCGCAGCAATTGAACGGCTGGCGGGAGAAGAATCCGAAGATGCCCTGGACTACATCATTTCCGTAGACATATTTTCTGAGGGTGTGGACGTGCCGGAGATCAATCAGGTCATCATGCTCCGCCCGACGGAGTCGCCGATCGTGTTCATCCAGCAGCTTGGCCGGGGACTTCGAAAAGCCGAGAACAAAGAATATGTTGTTGTACTGGATTTCATCGGAAATTACCGGAATAACTTTATGATTCCGATTGCGCTGTCCGGCGACCGCAGTTATAACAAGGACAATATCCGTCGTTATGTCACGGAAGGCGGCAGAGTGATTCCGGGCGCGAGCACGATTCACTTCGATGAGATTTCCAGGAAGCGGATTTTCCAGGCAATTGATAATGCGAACTTCAGCGATATCAAATTAATCCGGGAGAATTATACGAATCTGAAGAATAAGCTGGGGCATATCCCGGCACTTGCGGATTTTGATAAATATGGGGAAATGGATGTGCTGCGGATCTTCGATAATAACAGTCTGGGTTCGTATTACAAATTCCTTGTGAAATACGAAAAGGAATATACCATCCGGCTGTCAGAAGACGAAGAAAAAGTGATCGAATTCATTTCCAAAAAGCTGGCGAGCGGCAAGCGGATTCATGAGCTGGAATTGTTGAAACGTACGTTGCAGTATCGCCATGGAATCATTGGGCGTCTGCAGAAGCATTTATCCGAGAAGTATCATTGTGAGATGGACGAGCACTGCACGGAAAATGTGATCAATATGATGACCAATGAATTTCCGACGAGCGCAGCAAAGAAGACTTATGCACAGTGTGTATTTCTGAAGAAGGAACAGGATGATTACGGCATTTCCGATTCTTATGAGAAAATGTTACAGAATCCGGAATTCTGTGCGATTCTGGAGGAACTGATAGACTTCGGAATCTCGAGATATAAGGTCAATTACAGTTACCATTATCAGGATACGAATCTGGTATTGTATCAGAAATATACATATGAGGATGCCTGCCGCCTGCTGAACTGGGAGAGAAATGAAGTGCCGCTGAATATCGGCGGTTACAAATATGATAAAAAGACTAAGACATTTCCGATATTTATTAACTACGATAAGCAGGACAATATCAGCGATACCACGAAATACGAAGATCATTTCGTAGCAGAGAACCGGCTGATCGCGATTTCCAAAAGCGGAAGAAGCATGGACTCAGAAGATGTGCAGAATTTCCTGAACGCAACAGAACGTGGCATAGATGTGCAGCTGTTTGTGAGAAAGAATAAGGATGATAAGATATCCAAGGAATTCTATTATCTGGGGCGTGTGATCGCGACTGGGAATGCGAAGCAGTTCGTGATGCCGAATACGGATAAGACGGCGGTGGAGATCGAATGGGAGCTGGAGACTCCGGTGAGAGAGGATATTTACCAGTATATTGTGAATGAATAGGGACTGTTACAGGAAGATTTTTGACGGGAGATAAATGGTAAGATGAAGACGATAAGAGTTGTGGCAGCAGTGATAAAGGCAGTAAAGGAAGACGGAAGAACGATGATATTCGCAACGCAGCGTGGATATGGTGAGTTCAAAGGCGGATGGGAATTCCCGGGCGGCAAGATCGAAGCCGGGGAGACACCGCAGGAAGCGTTGAAGCGTGAGATCATGGAAGAACTGGATACGGAAGTTGCGGTTGGTGAATGGATCGAGACGGTGGAGTATGATTATCCGGGATTTCATCTTTCGATGGATTGCTTCTGGTGTGAGATCGTGAAAGGGGATCTGGTGCTGAAGGAGCATGAGGCAGCCAGGTGGCTGACCAGGGAGGAGCTTACGGATGTGGAGTGGCTGCCGGCGGATGTGGCGGTTGCGGAGAAGATTGAAGGAGATATGACGCTTGTCGAGTGATCTCATTTTAGAAGTATAGAAAGTGACGGTGTAAAAGTGACGGAAATTTGTATATTGTATTGTTAACTGGCATATGCTATAATGCCAGTAGGCAAAAAGATAATGCTATTCCGTAGTGAACAGCAACGAAAACCCCTCGGACGGCATTCCGAGGGGTTTTCTATTCCTGATTTTTTGATGGAGTGGCTTGACTCCATAGGCCAGTTACCGGCTATTTATCACCATCTAACCATTTGATGATGTAGTGGCAAACTACACCAGCCATGACGGCGACAACAAAAGATAATGCAAAATCCATAGCGAACACCTCCTTCCTTTACCTGTATAGGAGGCGGTAACATTGTTAGTATATCATATGTAAGAATATATTTATATATTAAATATAGATTTAGTAATAATAAATTCCTATTTTTGTATGCAAGGCCTGTGGTTCATACAACAAGAAAGGAATCACTATGATGATTAGTTCATAACGGACAGAATTAACAAGTGAATGAGGAAATGCATGGAAAAAGATAAGAAAAAGAAAGCTTTGCAGGTGGCATGTGCGGTTTTTGTGTTTGTTTGCGTGGTTTTCGCAATGTATAAGCTTATAAAACTGGATGAAAAGAATGCGATACAAAGGCAAAAGCAGGAGGAGACGCAGAAAAAAGAGGATAAGATAAATGCAAAATGTGAAGCAATAGAATATATGGATGAATATACGGAAAATCTGCAAGATCAAATGAGAAAGGCAGGTATAGACGATATCAGAGTGACTTATAAAAAATGTTCCCGTGACTATTTTGACGAGTACTGGGGAATAGATGAATATGATTCATCGGATTATTTCTATTATTTCATTTTAGATTATTACAGCGACTCGATTGATTCTGTTTATGCAGAGAATACATCAAATGGGGATTTTGAACCATTTATTAAACTGATGAATGAGGTAAGAATGGTAAAGGACAATCGTGAAGGTGTATATGAATATTCGCAGGATATACGGATGGGAGATAAGTGGATTGCTGTCTACATAGGTGATAAGAATCTTTCGGGTGACATTACGATAAAAAAGGAGCCGGACCAGACTTACACATTAGAGCAGAATCAATATGCGAGATGGGTATATGTGAATGGGCAGGAAGTGTATGCGAAGTCAAGGGAAACAAATAGTGCAGGATCTTCCGGTTATTCCGGAAATAGCTCATGGGGAAGTTCTTCGGGATCTTCTTCAAGAAATGATCCATATGACGTATATGATTATGATGATCCTGATGAATTTGCTGATGAATGGGGTGAAGAATTCGGAGACGGTAGTTATGAGGATGGATATGACGATGCATATGATTATTGGGAAGATGAGATGGATTAGAAAATATAGTGAGGAATAAGAATGAACATACAAATTTTCGGAACCAAGAAAAGCTTCGACAGCAAAAAAGCAGAACGCTATTTCAAAGAGCGCGGAATTAAATACCAGTTCGTAGACATGAAGGAAAAGGGCCTGAGCAAAGGTGAATTCAATTCAGTATGTCAGGCTGTCGGAGGATATGAAAAATTGATCGATCAGAATTGCAAGGACAAAGATCTGCTTGCGTTGCTTACTTATCTTGCAGAAGAAGACAAAGCAGAGAAGATTCTGGAAAATCAAAAGGTGATCAAGACACCGATTGTGCGTAACGGGAAACAGGCAACTGTTGGATATCAACCAGATATCTGGAAAAATTGGAAGTAAAAGAGTATAAAGAAAGTAAAAAAGGAACTCAAAAATTTGACTTTATTTTTTAGTTTCTGAGAATATAATTTGAGTTTCTTATCAGAAACTAAAAAATAATAACAAATAAATTTGAGATTAGAGAAAGAATACTGAGTTAGAAAATGATAGATTACAACCGAGAAGACCAATTCCTGCGGCAGCGCCTGCAGAAAGAAATCCCGATTTTACGGGCATTAATACAGAACCTATATGAAGAACTGGACAGAAAACTCCATTTGAATGGGGCAAAAGTGCCGATAACATTTGGATATGACACGGACACACTGGGATCTTACACCAGACGAAGTGCACATGAAAAAGAGCATTTTCATTTTTCGCTGTTGTTTATTGCATATGGTGTGAAGAATCCGCTGTCCAAAGAAGACCGCATAGATTTATTCAAACACGAATACGCCCATTACATGCAGTACAATATGCAGATTCCCGAAAAGTATAAATGGCAGGCGGGAACGCACGGAAGTGCGTGGAAATACTGCTGTTCTCTAATCGGAGCGGCGCCAACGCCGTATTATAAGGCGGGCGAAGCGCTTATGAATCATGATTATGATAAGGTATTAAAGAACAAGATTCATGATAAGTCCGTGTCGGTCCGGGATACTTATCAGCAACTGAAGATTGCACAGAAGAAAAAAGATGAAGTGATTCAGTATAAGCTTGGCGATGCGGTGATACATCCGAAATTCGGACATGGAATTGTGGAGAAGATTAATCAGAGATCTGGCGGGGTGCATTTGCATATCAGGTTTGATGGGGAAGTGAAGTGTATTGATCAGAAATGGCTGTCGCGGAAGAAGTATACGTAAAAAGATATACGTAAAGAGATATGTGCTGTAGTGAAGTATCTGAAGAGGATAAACGTACACGAAGAACGTTAGAAGATGAGATGACATTTTTCGTGTGCGTAAATTTATATATTGACATACTATCAAAGTGATACTATCATAAAGATAATAATATAGAACGAAAAAAGAAAGAGGTAGTAATCATGCGGAAAAAATCAGAAATGCAAAAGGCTAACGAAGAATTTGTAAAGACCTACGATGATTCAAAATATCCAAAACCATCCGTAACTGCAGATATCGTCATTTTCGGAATGTTTGATAAAGAAGAAGATAATTACAGAAAAATAGCCGAGAAAGAGTTAAAGGTACTTTTAATCCAGAGAGGTGCGGCACCATATGAAGGCTGTTATGCCCTTCCGGGCGGATTCGTTGGTCCGAAGGAAACCATCGGCGAAGCCGCAGAACGTGAATTAAAAGAAGAGACAAACTGCAACTGTAATTTTCTGGAGCAGTTCGGTACCTACAGCAATCCAGACCGTGATCCGAGAAGATGGGTGATTAGCAATGGATTCATGGCGCTTGTCAATGCTGGACAGGAAATAATTCAGGCAGGAGATGATGCTTCAGATGCAAAGTGGTTTGATGTGTCATTTCAGGAAGAAGCCGGTATATGGAATCTGTGTCTGACACATGGGGATGAGAAGCTTCATGCAAGATTAGAAGAGACAACTTCGAAGTGGGATGTAAAGAAGAAATTCAAGACGATAGAAAGTGATGACCTTGCATTTGACCACGAGCTGATTCTTGCAGATGCAATCGTACAGCTTCGCAAGTGGATTACGGAGACGCATATAGCGTTCCGGCTTTTACCGGAGAAGTTTACACTGAGAGAATTGCAGCAGATTCATGAGACGGTGCTGGATACGAAGCTGTTGGTTCCAGCATTTCGAAGAAAAGTGGCTGATCTGGTAGAAGATACCGGGGAGATGACGGGGGATGCCGGGCATAGACCGGCGAAGCTGTATCAGGAGAAAAGATAAACTTTAGTAAGAAGAAAGGGCTGTGCATACTAATAATGAAATTTTTATTCTTGATACTTTTCATAATTTGGGAAAAAAGAACATTTAGAGCAATTGTGGTATTGCCGGCAGGCATTGTTACAGCCGGGTATATGGAAGAGATTAATAAAGATGAATCTTTGTAATTTAGGAGAATTGCAGATGGAAGATAAAGAGAAAAAGCAAATGCTTACAACGGAGCTAACAAAAGAAAAGGGCGGAGGGATTGTCGGGATAATTCAGGATATTACAATAAACGGAATCAAACTACATCTCGCTCAGAACGGAACCGGCGGCCCGGTCATCTTCTGGGGCATGTATCCACACCAGGGGAATGAATTGGAACATCTGTGGGAGTCTTTGCTGGAATGTGTACCGGAGCAAAATTTCCTGCTCGTAGCATTTCAAGTGGAAGATTGGAACCGGGATTTTTCCCCATGGAAAGCATCAGCGGTATTCGGAAAAGAAGATTTTGCTGGACAAGGTGCGAAGACATTGAAATGGCTGACAGAGGAATGCGTACCGTATATTGACCGGACTTTTGGTGCGAAAGACAGGGAGCATTGGCTGATGGGCTATTCGCTTGCCGGATTATTCGCGCTATGGGCAGCTTATGAAAGTGACGTGTTTTCTGGAATTGTATGCTGTTCGGGTTCGTTGTGGTTCCCGGACTGGGACCATTATGTGAGGAATCATGTGATTCAGAGTAAATGTAGCGTGTATCTGAGTCTTGGCGGGAAAGAAGAGAAGACGAAGAATAAAGTAATGGCAGCGGTCGGTGACAGGACCAGGGCGCAGGAAGGAATGTTACAGGAGGACTCGATGGTGGAATCCGTGGTTTTAGAGTGGAATGCGGGAGGGCATTTTGCAGATGCGGGGAAAAGGCTGGCTAAGGGCGTGAAATGGATGTTTGGAGTGAAAAGTGGCTTATAATATAAGTTGAGGGTGTTAAGGTTTCATGGTATCATAATCAGTATAGAAGAACAGTGTGGTAGATTATGTTATTACAACCGGAGGTGAAAATCAATGAACAAAGCAGACAAAGCAGAATCCCTCTTCCGCACAGGTTACAACTGCAGCCAGTCAGTCTACGCAGCATTTGCGGAAGAGCTGGGAATAACAGTGGAAGAGGCAGCAAAAAAAGCAAGCCCGTTCGGAGCGGGATTTGGCAAGCTGCGTGAGGTGTGTGGTGCCGTGACAGGAATGGTCATGGTAATCGGTGATCTGTACGGATACGATGATCCGAAAGATGCGGCGGGGAAAAAGGAGCTTTATGCACTTGTGCAGAAGCTTTGCGGAGCATTTGAAGAATCGGAAGGAAGTCTAATTTGCCGGGAACTTCTCGGGCTGGAGAAGGGCGAAGATCTGGAAGAGCCTGCGGTCAGAACGGAAGAGTATTATCAGAGCAGACCTTGTGTGAAAGCATGCAGAAGGGCAGCGGAGATTCTGGAAGAGTATATGAAAGAGCAAAAAAGAAAATGAGCGAGTACATTACAACCTATACAGGAAAACATTTTAAACCAACAGAACCGGATCCGGAGTTATTTGACATAGCAGATATTGCACATGCGCTGTCCCTGATATGCAGAGGAAATGGTCATGTGAAGACGTTCTGGTCGGTCGGGGAGCATTGCATTTGCTGTGCAAAAGAGGCAAAGGCGAGAGGTCTGTCGGACCGGATGGTGCTTGCATGCCTGCTTCACGATGCAAGTGAGTGTTATATGTCGGATGTTCCGTCGCCTTTTAAGAAGGAACTGCCGGAATATAATGAACGCGAAGGACGTATGCTTTCTATGATTTATGAAAAATTTCTCGGTTCGGACCTGACACCGGAAGAGAAGATGCAGTTGAATGCGATTGATAAGGCAATGCTATGGTATGATCTGACGTTTCTTCTGGGAGAGAAACAGGAGAGCGAAGCGCCCGAATTGCATATTGATCTGAGGTATGAGGTCAGAGCATTTGGTGAGGTGGAAGAGGAATACCGGAGGATTTTTGAAGAACAGCTTATAACCGTACAGAATAAAAGAATCTAAAATCGTACGGATAAGATAGAAAAGGAGGAATACATTATGTTACACGAAGTATCTTTTGCGTCCTACAACGGACGTGACCAGGTCCAGGGATGGATCTATGTTCCGGCTTGCAAACCGAAGGGAATTGTCCAGGTGATCCACGGATTTGGGGAACATTCCAGACGTTATCTGCACATGATATCTGCCTTCATGGATGCGGGTTATATCGTGGCAGCAGACGATCATGTAGGACATGGGAAGACAGCAATGGTCAATAATGTGTGGGGTGACTGGGGAGACAAAGGGCCGCATACAATGATGGAAGACGAGCATACATTGAAAGGAATCGTGTGTGAAAAATATCCGGATCTGCCATATTTCTTATTCGGACACAGTATGGGATCTTTTATCACAAGAGATTTCATTGCAAAATACGGGGACGAACTGGCCGGGGCAACCATCTGCGGAACAACGGGAATCTTCCGCGGGGCAGAAGAGACGGGAAAGAAATTAAAAGAAGTGATCGACGCAGGACATGGAGAAGAATCCGATCCGTCATATACCGGAGAACTGATGGGATGGATGTGTGAGCGCTGTGGAGAGGTCAGCATCGGAAATGAGTGGATCTGTGCAGATCCGTATGTACAGCGGGATCATGCCGATGATCCGTTTGATGCATTTACCAGACCGACCAGCAACCGTTCGGTATATGATTTCATCCAGATGATGTTACAGATCGAGGGAACAAAGTGGGCCGAAAAAGTGCCGACAGACCTGCCAATCTATAATATTGCGGGAGATCAGGACCCGGTAGGTGAGTATGGTGTCGGTGTATATCAGGTAAGTAACTGGCTGGTACAGACCGGACATAACGTAACGACGAAGCTGTACTCGGGATACCGCCACGAGATACATAATTATGCTGAGATTAAGAACGAAGTCGAAGCGGGTATTATTGCATTCATGGACAAGGCATTATAAAAATGTATTGGGTGCCGGGAATAGAGCGCTGATAAAAGAGCATTGCTATATTATAATTATAGGTGGAGCAAATGCGAATATAAAAGAAAATATACATATGAAATGAAAGAGGAAAGAGTATGCTGGAGTCAAGAACAGACGAGTTGTATCATGCATTGAAAGATAAAGGATATCCTGATGATCTGTGCAGAGAGATTGCTTACAAACATATGAATACGGACTATACAGCAACCAGGATGCTGGGGTATCTGTACCGGATATCGAATCCACGGGTGGAAGATGTAGTGGATGAAATGCTGGCAATTTTAAGTGACCGCAGTGCAATCATACAGAAGAAAGAATTGGAGCATGCTCAGGCGACGATCAACAGTGTATACCGGGAGGGATTATAATTTCCGAAAAGGATAAGGAGAGAAATACATTATGGAAGAATTAATATACGTAGACAGACGGAATTCAAATTGTAACAAATGGGATGGGCAGACAGCAATGTTTGGAGAAGAAGGCCTGCATGCAATGTGGGTTGCAGATATGGATTTTAAGGTTCCGCAATGTGTACAAAAAGCCTTACATGATTATGTGGATTTTGGCGCAGTGGGATATTATCGGATCCCCGATGGATATTATGATGCATTTATGGCATGGGAAAAGAAGTATTTTAATTTGGAAGTGAAGCGGGAATGGCTGCGCTTTGCACCTGGGGTTGTAGCAGCATTTAACTGGATGATTCAGATGTTGACGAAGCCCCAGGATGCAGTAATTGTGATGACTCCAGTGTATTATCCCTT
Organism: uncultured Dorea sp.; assembly: GCF_934294775.1. Lineage (GTDB taxonomy): Bacteria > Bacillota > Clostridia > Lachnospirales > Lachnospiraceae > Dorea_A. The sequence goes on along the minus strand of NZ_CAKRAH010000062.1, from coordinate 5,466 downwards.
TCTACAGGCAGTGACGAATAATGACCGCAGATTGATCACATCGGGGCTTGTTAATGAGGATGGGTATTATAAGATTGATTTTACAGACTTTGAAAAGAAGATTGTTGATAATGATGTGAAAGCTTTTATCTTATGTTCTCCACATAATCCGGTAGGAAGAGTATGGACAGAACAGGAACTTGCTGAAATGTTTGAGATATGCCACAGACATCATGTGTACGTGATTTCGGATGAAATTCATCAGGATTTCGTATTCGGAGACAGTAAGCAGACACCGTCATATCTTGTGACAGAGCATTGGGATGAAATCCTTATGATTACGGCGCCATCTAAGACATTTAATCTGGCAGGTGGACAGAATTCTTTTGTAATCATTGCTGATGAAGGTCTGCGGGCGAAATGGGATGATTTTGCAAAGAGAGTCCGTCTGATGACTGGTAATGCATTTGGATTTGTAGCAGCCGAGGCAGCTTACAAGGGTGGCAGGGGTTGGCTGGAAAAAGTGAAGAAGCAGATAGTAGATAATGATCAGTATCTGAGAGAACTTTTTAAAGCTGATCTCCCGGAAGTAGTAGTGAGTCCGCTGGAAGGAACTTATCTGGTATGGATTGATTTAAGAGCATATGTAAAGCCGGAGGATACAAGAGAATTTATTCAAAAGAAATGTCGTCTGGCCGTAGATTTCGGAGATTGGTTCGGAGGTAAACAGTTTAATGGGTTTATTCGTATGAATCTTGCTACATCGAGGAAAAATGTTGAGATTGGTGTGAAGCGTATTATCGATGGGGTTCTGGCAGAAAAGTAGAAATTATCTTTCTATAGACAAAAACTATAATTATGCTGTGCTATTAGAATAATCAATTTGCTTAATAAAAAATAATCAATTATCCTTGAAATATACATACAAATAGGCAGTTATCGTTATAAAAGAAAGGCTTTTATACATGAGTAGCATTAAGATTAATAATTTATCATTTGCATATGAAACTGGCGGGAAATTAATCCTGAAGGATATTAGTACGGAGATTGGTGACGGAGAATTTGTCTGTATCCTTGGGCAGTCCGGTTGTGGTAAGAGTACGTTGCTGCGTCTTCTGGCGGGACTTGAGACAGCGACGACAGGTGAGATCCTGGATGATGGTGTAGCAATTGGGGGACCAAGCCTTAACAAAGGAGTTGTGTTCCAGGATTATGGCCTGTTTCCATGGATGACGGCAGGGGATAATATACTCTTGGCATTAAAGCAGAGATATCCTAAAAAAGACAAAAAAGAATTAAAAGAAATTGCTGTAAATATGATAAAGGCCGTCGGATTAGATGAAAGTATATATAAAAAGCTTCCGAAAGAATTGTCGGGTGGTATGAAGCAGAGATGTGCGATTGCGCAAGCTTTCAGCATTGATCCGCCAATTCTTTTAATGGACGAACCGTTTGGGGCATTAGATGCGGTAACTCGTGCGCGGCTTCAGGATCTTGTGCGGGAACTCTGGGCAAGGGATGAACAGAAGAAGACGGTGTTTTTTGTTACACATGATGTAGATGAGGCACTTCTTTTGGCAAATCGGATTCTGGTACTGGGGCAGTCGCCGAGTAATATTATTTATGATGTCAAGATTCCGGAAGAACAGCATCCGACCAGAGAGAAATTATTTGAAAATATGGACATGATGAAACTCCGTATCACGCTGATTAATCAGATTAATAAAGATGTAACAACGCACATCTGAAACAACAATATATGTAAGTTGTTGTAAGTGCTTATATGGTATATACAGGCAGGTGCCTGTTATATATAGTGTTATCCAGAGACTAATGGAGTTGCTGCCCGTTAGGAGATGGGTAAGATTGGTAGTCTATTGAAAGTAAAAAGGAGAAAAAGAATGAAAAAGAGAGTTTTGGCAATTATGTTGGTTCTTGGCATGACATTTGGTCTTGCGGGATGTGGCAGCAGTGACAAATCAACAGATGACACAAAGAAAGAAACAACTGACAAAGGGAACAAGGATGAACTTACAACAGTAAAATGGAACTATGGTTCAAGTGGTAATGTTCTGGTAACAATTGCAGAAGAAAAAGGATATTTCAAAGATGAAGGAATCAAGATTGATCCGGTAGAAGCTACTCAGAATATGGATGCAATGGCACTTCTTGCAGCAGGCAAGGTAGATGTGGTATCGAATGCAGGTACATCTAATCCGCTTCAGCAGATTGCGCAGGGGGTAGATCTTACAATATTCGGCGGACATATGGTAGAGGGATGTATGCCGGTTATTGCAAAAGCTGGAACAGAATGGAAAGGTATCGAATCATTTATTGGACAGTCAGTTGCGGTAAATCCAAGTTATTTCGCATTTACAGGTGCGGTTATGGATCTGGGATATGACAATCCGTTAGATGTTGTTGACTGGAAAGTATACTCAAGCTATGATGATGCACTGGCAGCCGTACAGAGTGGAGAAGTAAAATATGCTCTTATGGGAACACAGAACAATTATGGTGTTAAGGAACTGGTAGATGCCGGCGAGATCGAGATTGTAAGTTATCAGAGTGAAATCATGGAAAATTATTCCTGCTGTCGTATGGTTGGACAGACAGAATGGGTAAATGATAATCCGGATACAGTGAAAGCTATTGTTCGTGCATTACTTCGTGCACAGTCCTGGTATGAAGCAAATAAAAAAGATGCAGTTGCTATGCATGCAAAACGTATCGGACAGGAAGAAGATTATGTTGCAGCTTATATGCTGGATGATGAGCATTATTTTGTAAACGTAGATCCACTGAAGAACAGTGTTGTTCGTGCATGGAATATTCTTGATAAAACAGGTTATCTTGGCGATGACTGCAAGATTAATATCGAAGATCATATTAACACAAAGCTTTATGAAGAAGCACTTGCTGAAGCAACAAAATCTTATGGAGATGAGGCCCCGGAATTCTATGAGGCACAGCAGAAATTCTTTGAAGAAAATGACAAATAGTGGATTATAGGAGATGGGTAGATGAAAACGATAAAAGGCTTTGTGAAAAAATATTGGATTACAGCGTTGATATTCGCAGGATTAGTGCTGTTGTATTATTATATAGCAGATGTGAAAAAGCTGAATCCGTATTTATTTCCGGCAACGGAAAAAATTGCGGCTGCCTTTGAGTCGAATAAAGAAGTAATGCTTACAAATATGTTTGCATCTTTTAAATTACTTATCCCATCGGTATTCCTTTCTTTGGCAATTGCGGTTGTATTTGGGACAATCATGGGATTAAATAAGAGAATCCGTGAAGCGTTGCATCCGGTTATCTATGCGTTCAGCGTTATCCCGTCAATTTTGCTGTCACCGTTTGTATTACTGTTGTCGCCGACCTTATTTTCAGCATCTATATTTCTGGTTGTTTATAATATCGTTTGGGCAACATTGTTTGCTACGATTACGGGAATCATGACCATTGATAAGCGTTATCTGGACAAGGCAGCTACGCTGGAACTGACAGGAGTAAAGCGTTTTACAAAAGTAATTCTGCCAGCAGCAAGTCCTTCTATTCTGGCTGGCTTTGTAAATTCACTGAGAAGTTCTTTTGTAATGCTGGTATTTGCCGAGATGTATGGAGGCGGATCTGGTATGGGATATTTCGTAAAGAAGAACTCTGAGCTTGGTGTATTTGCGAATACCTGGGTTGGATTTATTTTTATGGTAATTGTGTTAGTAATTGTAATGCAGATATTTGAAAAAGTAAAAGAACAGTTGCTCAAATGGACGATTGATTAAAATATTACGTAAAAAATGAAAAGCAGATGCCGGTGATGGCATCTGCTTTTCATTTTTAAGCTTTTCTGCATATAACGCTTCGTAAGCTCACAACACCCAGCCCACAGATGACAATCAACATCCCAAGAAGAGTATCATTAAGTGTCAATTCCAAAAAATGTTCCCCTTCCATCAGTCGGAAGACGCCATCTACGCTCCACATCAGAGCAGCGCCCCAATACATAAGTGCCAGATGTTCCAGGAAAATCCTCTTGGAAAGTCCGGGACACAGGAAATACAGAGTAGTCGATATGACTGCGGCAATGCATGTAAGAATCAGACACATCTTTTATCCCTCCCTTAATGTTGCAGACAGAAAGGCACGTTTCTTATCCTGCTGGTAACAGACGGCAGTGCCGATTAGCCAGGCTGCTGTTATCACAATGGGCATTGTGATGTATACACCGGACCGAAATTTGCAATCGATGCAATTGCAGCCGGAAAAGAAGGTGCTGTGTCGATTCATCGTTTCGTACAGCCGGACAGCAGTCTTACGATCGGCAGAAACCGCCGTAAATTCGTAGAACTTGATAAAGAGAATCCGGACTGCAGCAGGATGGTGAAGTCTCGGGTGTTGTAGATTCTTATCTGAAAAACTGCTGGAAGTGGGCAGCCGGGAAGCATGAGATTATAAAAGACGCAGAGCTGATCACATTGGAGATACCGGCAGTTACGTATTGTGAGGACTGTCAGAAAACTTATGGTACCGTGGAACACGGGCGAATCTGCCCGTTCTGTTCCAGCGAACATACATATTTGCTCACGGGTAACGAATTTAATATCAAAGAAATAGAAGCCTGTTGAGTGAAGAAAAAGGGAAAATGAACGAGATATTTACAGATCAGAAAGATGAGGGCAACAGATGGAATTTCAGAAAATCAGTTCACCGTCACTTAGGGAACTCTTTGTGGAGCAGGTGCAGCATATGATTTTATCAGGAAAATTGAAGATAGGTGAAAAATTACCACCGGAACGGCAGCTGGCAGAAGAAATGCAGGTCAGCCGGGCAGTAGTAAATGGTGGTATCGCAGATCTTCAGAGAATGGGATTCCTGATCGTGAAACCACGAAGCGGGACATATGTGGCGGACTACCGGAGAAGAGGAACAATTGAAACGCTGCTGTCCATTATGAAATATAATGGAGGAAGCCTCCGCAATGAAGAAATCCGGCAATCTTTGAAGTAAGAATTGCGTTGGATACACTGGTCGTAAGGCTTTGCCTGCCGACGATCAGTGAGGAGGAGACAGAACTACTGTATCAGAAAGTATGTGAGATAAAAGAGGCGGAGAAGACATCGGAAGCCATACAGGCGGCATTTGAATTCCAGCATGAATTTGCTCTGATGTCGGGAAATGCATTGGTTCCGTTGATCGTACAGTCATTTAAGACGCCGATATTTGCCATGTGGGAACGTTATTGTACATTATATGGTGTAGAGGCGTTGTATAAGAGTAATTATAAAATGTGGATCTATATCAGAGATAAAGATGTTGAGGGCGCTGTGGCGTGGATTGAGGATTCCATGAAAAACTGCATTGAAGGCGATCAGCAGATTTATTACGAATAGGATAAAGGCTGTGATAATTGATTTTCAGGGACTCCGGTTTTATGAAACCCGGAGTCCTTTTTGAAAAAAATTATTTTTTGATCTCTGATTGGAA
>NZ_CAKRAH010000061.1 GCF_934294775.1 uncultured Dorea sp. | reverse complement strand
AGAAGAGGCAAGAAAAAAGGCAGAAGAAGAGGTGAAGGAAGAACTAAGAAAAGAAGTAGAGGTAACAAGTGAAAAGATAAACATATTATTCCGAAAGCTGAATCAAGAAGGTCGAATGAGCGAGTGGATACGAAGTACAGAAGATCTGGAATATCAAAGAGAGCTAATAAGAGAGATGGAAAATAAACGAATATAAATGAAGTAGACCGTGATATACAGAGAGCCACATAGTCCATACATATTGATAAATAACTATCAATTCAATTTAAAATTTCCATATCAAAGCGGAAAAATCTCAGTTGAAGAGATTGTATCAAAAGATGTACATTATTTATAGAAAAATTGGTCGGAAAAAGATGCATCTAAAAGACTACAAAAGAAAATTTATGAAAATGATTTAAGATTTATCTATGGAGATGTGTGGTTATTATGGAAAAAAAGATGACGATTAAAGAGAGCTTTAATCTGGGACAGGGCTGGCATTTGATGATATTTGCCATTCTTGCAATGCTGGTAACAAATGCTGGGGTAAATGACGGACTGAATATAGCGTTGCCTGCAATCTCAGAAGGATCGGGATTAAATTATGAATTATGTCTGAGTATGGGAACGGTTGCCGGATTCGTTGGAGTTGCAATGATGTTGGTAATAGCGAAATTCAGAGACCGGTTTGGCGGAAGAAAGGTAAGTGCGGCATTATTTGTTATATTTGGACTTACATTTTATTTTCTGTTTTTACGTGCAACAAATATTGTAATGTATGCACTGGCACAATGTATTATGGTTAGCTGTGGACAGGGATGTTTTTACCTTTGTACCGGACCGATGCAGTCAGACTGGTTCCCGAAAAAACGAGGAGTAGTCAATGGCATCAGTACGATTGGGGCAAATATAGGTACTGCGATTCTTGCACCAATGATGACAGCACTTCTGACATTGGGAGACTATAAAACAAGTTTATCAGTATTTGCGATTGCGGCTGTAGTATTAGGAATCTATGCATATGTAAAACTTCGTGACGATCCGAGAGATGCTGGAATGTATCCGGACAATGTAACAAAAGAAGTATACGAAAAAGAGTATAAGCATCTGGCAGAACATGAGGAATATGTCAGTGACTGGACGATTCCAAAAATGTTAAAATGTAAAGAAGTATGGCTTGCAGCGATTGTTCCTGGATTTATTACACTTGGCTTGTTAGGAATTATTACACAGTTTGTAAAACGTAACACAGCGCTTGGTCTCTCCCAGGGAGCAGCGGTATCAGCGATGACGGTTGCCGGACTGATCGGTATTATCGGAAGTTATGCGATTGGCTATCTGGATACGAAGATAGGTACAAAGAAAGCCTGTATGATCTACTGCGGTATCTTTGCTTTGGGAATTGTATGTAATTTACTTGCTTCTTTCTGGCTTCCATTGGTCTATGTGTCAATCTTTATCGTAGGATTTTCACTTGGAGGAAGTACGAATATGTCATTATCATTCCCGGCATCCATCTTCGGAGTATTGGATTATCCAAAGGTAAATGGTGTGATATTCCCAATCAATTATTGTATTGGTTGTCTGAACTTTGTGGTAAATGCAGTAGTTATGAAGCTGACAGGAAGTCTGACAGGAGCATACGTAGTATACTTATGTCTGTTTATCATCAATATTATTATTGTTGCAAAAACAGAAGAAGGAAAATGGGATAAATTAAAACACCCGGAATTAATGAATAAATAACAGAAAAATCAGCACTTGGTATCAGGAGCTTTCACTTCGCTCGGAGTTTCCTGATACCAGGTGCTTTTTTTGTACATAAGGATTTGATGACAGTCAAAATCCACGCAGTTTTTTAAACACACTCTGGAAAAATCTGAGATAAATTAATTTTCAGGACATTCTATATGATCAAAAAAATCAATGAATTCTTTCCTGGTTTTCAGAAAACGTGTGTCATTCGGATTGATCTGATCCGAATATAATTCATTGATCAATCTGAAAATAAGTGTTTTGTCCTCTGGCCGGATGGCAGCCATAATTACGGTACGGATTTTATAAGTATTCCACTTGATCCGGTGTTCATAAGTAGCAATAGACAGGCATGTGCGTGTACTTGGAACCGTTGAATACACAAGAACAACGCTTGGTTGGAACGCAAAGGTAAAAATAGACTCCCGGCGGAAGACTTCTGTCAGATATTCAGAATCTACATAACCGTTCTGGATAAAGTCGTTAGCAAGAAGTTCTATTACAGAGAAGTAATCATCGTTTGTAACCCGTTCGTGCCAGAATGCAGCGGAGAGAAGATCGTGCAGTGATGGCAATGTTGGGGCATAGAGATGCTGAAGCTGTTCCTGCTGGATCAGGCGTTCCAGATTTTCCTGGTCTTTATAATTCAAAAAAGGTGAGATCAGCAGCGTCTTACAATTTGGGCTTTGCGTAATTTCTTTATTAGCAGTTGTAACAACCAGATCTACTTTGCTGAAATCATAAGAGTCTTTTGCATATACCGGAAGTAAAGCTGTAATGTCAATGTAATCACCAAACCGGCTGGAAATCTGGTGCTTTAATTCCCAGGAAGATGGGAGGTTCAGATGACACATGATAACAGTCCTTAGTTTTGGGGAGGCCTGTTTCATGTGTGCCATAGCACCGGAGATACAAAAAGCCAGATATAAAATCTCTGTATAATCCAGATAGAATCCATAATAATCCAGAGCAAATGGCTGGAAGGCAAATGCAATCTCAAACTCAATCAAAAATTTTGTACGTGCCACATCAAAATGCGTATCTATACGGTTGAAATAATGAAGTGGCAGTGATAAATACCGGAAATACTGAAGAATTGTAATATAAAAATCTTCGTCTTCTGAAAAGTCAATCTGGTAGTTTTGATTGATGTAACGGATATAATCGTCTGTTAATTGTATGATGGCAGGATCAAAAAAGTTTGATACAGATGCAAAATTCAACAGACTGGCATCTATAAGCCGGCCGCAGGAAACCAACAGATGGATGTCCTGACGTTCAATAGAAGAAAAACGACAATCCAGTTTTTCTTCCAGAGAGTCCAAAAGCTCATTTACAGCATGGACAGCTGTGGCATCACGGTAGTCATAACTGATGATATCTGTAAGTTCATGGCCAGATGTAATGCGGTAGTACATGATAGCAATTGCAAGATCTAATGTAACCATATTAACATCTTCCATCATAATATTATATTTGGCCATATAAAAATTCACTTCATGCATAATCTGATTTACAATGCGTTCATCCATATACTGATATTGAAAGAAAGCATTTCCACGTGCGTTATAATTCCAGTTTTCTGAAAAAAGACGGTTCAGAATGATTCTGCGTTTTCGTTCGTCTTTTTCAAACTGGATATGATTCCTGTGCCGGTAAAAAGTAATATGTGGGTCAGGAAGGATATATTTCCGGCGGAGACCGTGAAGATCGTGCTCCAGTGTTGTGCGGCTGATGTACATCTCATCTTCAAGATCATACAGATTAATCGGGGTATCAGAGAGGCAGAGCCGGAATGCAATGTGCCGTACTCTTTCGTCCCGGGACAGGAATGAATTGCTGGACTGACTCAGTTTTTTTAGATTTTGTTCATCGTCTGCTTCCAGAAGATATCCAGAACTTCTTTTAGAAGTAATCTGAACCCCACTTTCACTCAATGATTGGTTCAGTTCATTAATATCGTTTCTGATAGTTCTTGCAGAGACATGAAGATGACCGGCAAGTTCTTCACCTGTCGTATACACCCCATTTTTCTGCTGTAAATAGTGGATCAGCTTCCGCTGTCTTAGTGATAATGATAAATCGTTCATAATTTCCTCCTCTTATAGGAAAAACAAAAGTATATAGTTCATGATATTTAGAAAAAGAATGAATGTCAAGGGATTGATAAATATAAAACGAAGAAAAATTTCCGCTTTGAAGAGGAAAAAACTCGTTTGATAACAACAGGAGAGAAGATTAAAATGAGGTCAGAAAGTTAAGAAAAGTTAAGAGGAGGACACAAACTATGAAATATGAAAACATTAGAAGACAGGTATTAGATGCAATCTTAGAGGCAGTTGAACAGGGGCTGATCAAAGGAACATCAGGAAACATTGCAATGCGTGATGATGTAGACGATGTAGTTGCTATCACACCAAGCGGAATCCCATACAAAGGAATGACATTGGAAGATATCGCAATTGTTGATCTGAATGGTAAATGGCTGGAAGGAAATTACAAACCTTCATCAGAAGTTCCAATGCACACAGCAGTTATGAGAGCAAGACCGGATGTAAAAGCTACCGTACATACACATGCAATGAACGCAACAATCCTTGCAATGGGTGATGCAGAAGAGTTAAGACCAATCACACCTCCACAGTGTGAATTTACACCAGTCAGAGTCGTTCCATTTACAATGCCGGGAAGCGATGAAGTTGCTGATAAGGTTGTAGAAGCACTTGGAGAAGACGGAAAAGCAGTTCTGATCAAGAATCACGGAATGTTCTGCTGCGGAAAGAATATGAAATCAGCCATGGCAGCAACAGAGTACACAGAAGAGATGGCAGTTACAACATTATATGCAAAACTTCTTGGAACATACGAACCAATGCCGGAAGAAGCAGTTAAGAAAATGAAAGAACTGATTGCAGCAGACCAGGCAGTATAAGAAATATTACGAAGTAACAGTCCTTAATTAATAATTATAGAAGAAAACGCAAAAAGAGAAACATAGCAGACAGGGAGGAAGCGAAAAAATGGCAAGTGAATTTTTTGTAAGCAGTGATGTTACATTTGGAAAGGATGCAGCAAAAGAACTGCCAAGAATCTTGAAAGAATTTAAAGCAAAAAATGTAATGGTTGTATACGATGCCGGTGTAAAGATGGCAGGTATTGCTGAGAAAGTACTGGCAGAAGTAGAAAAAGCAGGTGTAAAGGTTACCGTATTTGACGGAGTAATTCCAAATCCTACAAATGAAGTTGTAGAAGAAGCAGCAGAGATTGCACAGAGAGAAAATATTGATGTGTTCGTTGCAGTAGGTGGTGGAAGCAGTATTGACCTTACAAAAGCAGTCAATATCCTGATGACAAACCCAGGTCCGATTGGACAGTACGGCGGAATCGGCTTAGTAAAAGAACCAGTATTGCCATTGATTGCAATCCCAACAACTGCAGGAACATCCAGTGAGATCACCAATGTTGTAGCATTAACAGATACAAAGGCAGTATGCAAATATGTAATCATCGATAATAAGATTGTAGCAGACAAAGTAATTGCAGATCCTGAATTTACAAAGACTATGCCAGCCGGTGTTACAGCAGCAACAGGAATGGATGCGATCACACATGCAGTGGAAAGCTATATTTCTAATATGTCAACAGCATTGACAGAATACCATTCTATTAAAGCATTGCAGATCTTCCATGAATATCTTCCAAAAGCAGTAGCGGATGGATCTGATATGGAAGCAAGAGAAAAAATGATGCTTGGATGTCTGATCGCAGGATTTGGATTCTCTAATGCAAATCTTGGACTGGTACATGGAATTGCACATACATTGAGTGCACATTTCCATCTTGCACATGGTGTGGCAAATGCAACAGTTCTTCCTTATGTTATGGAATACAATGCAGACAGCTGTCCGGAAAAGATGGTAGATCTTGCAAAAGCAATTGATCTTCCGGTAAGCGGAGATCTTGAAAAAGACAAATATCTGTTATCCAAAGAATTACTTAAGATGACAAAAACCGTTGGAATCAAGACGTTGTCAGAACTTGGAGTAGAAGAAAAAGATTTTGAAATGATTGCAGAGGATGTATTAAAAGAGCCTGTACTTGGATTCAATCCAAAACAGGGTGTAACAAAAGAAGATGTTATCGGAATTTTAAACAAAGCATTATAAGAGGAAATGTTATGATGGAAAAGAAAGTGTGTGGTGGTCACGGAAAATGTTATCCGCATCTGTTCTCACAACTTCGTATCGGAAATATTAAGATGAAAAACCGCATCATCTGCGCTCCGACAAGTCCGAGCATGATTGATCTGAATGGTCACTTTACTCCGGAGATGATTGCTTACCTGGAGGAAAAAGCCAAAGGCGGAGCAGGAGTTGTTACATATGGAGAAGCAATTGTACATTCTGCAACAGGAAAGTCTCATAATAAACAGCTTCAGTTGGATGCGTTTGGTGTAAGACAGGGAATGACGGAAGCCGCAAGAGCAATTCATAATGCGGGAGCCTATGCTAATATCCAGTTATCTCATGGAGGGATGTATGGTGGACTTGCAAGTGTCGGCGGGGATGTGGACACCTGCAATGTTGCATATGGACCAAGTGATATGCATATGCCTGCCGGAGATGTAAAAGAGATGCCAAATGAACTGGTCTATGAGATTATAGAATCTTATGGAAAAGCAGCAAAGCTTTGTAAAGAGACAGGATTTGACATGGTTCAGGTTCATGCAGCGCATGGATGGTTATTCTCCCAGTTCCTTTCACCGGTATGGAATAAAAGAACGGATGAATTCGGAGGCTCCCTGGAAAACAGGGCAAGATTCTTCCTGTTAGCACTGGATGCAGTAAGAAAAGCGGTAGGACCGCAGTTCCCGATAGAGGCCAGAATATCCGGAGATGATATGACAGATAAGGGGCTTAATCTGGAGGATTGTATCAAAGTTGCAGAGATGATTGATGATAAAGTAGACCTTATCAATGTATCCTGTGGTAACCATGAGGATCCAGATATGTTCTGCAGAACGCATCCATCGGCATTCTATCCAAGAGGGGTAAATGTATATCTGGCAGCAGAAATAAAAAAACATGTCAAGACACCTGTTGCCTGTGTAGGCTCACTGAATGATCCGGCGCAGATGGAAGAAATTATCGCAACAGGTCAGGCAGATGCAGTTGAGCTTGGAAGAGCAAGTCTTGCAGATCCGTATCTTCCAAAGAAAGCTTATGAGGGATGTGCAGAGGACATTACGCCGTGTCTGAGATGCTATGAGTGTTTTGGAGCTACCGGTGAACTGGAGATGGTAAAATGTGCGGTTAACCCGACAATGGGAGAACAGCTCGCAGCAAAATGTCCAAGGCCATTACCAAAAACAAAAAAGAAAGTTCTTGTAGTAGGTGGCGGACCGGCAGGTATGGAAGCTGCAATTACGGCAGCTAACAGAGGACATAACGTTACGCTTGTAGAAAAGAGTGACAAATTAGGCGGCAATCTGCACCCGGCAGGAGCAGCATATTTTAAAGAAGATATCAGAAAATTAATCTGTGTGCTGGAACAGAGATGCAAAAAAGCAGGTGTAAATATATTCCTGAATACCGAAGCAACTCCGGAATATGTAAAAGAATTTGCGCCAGATGCACTATTCGTTGCAATCGGTTCGAACGAACTCAGACCGCCAATCAAAGGTCTGGATTCTGATAAAGTTGTAATGGCAATTGATGCAGAATTACATCCGGAAAAATTAGGACAAAAAATTGTAATCATGGGTGGCGGACTGGTAGGAGCAGAAGCATCCATCGGATTCCATCATGAAGGAAAAGAATGCGTAATCATAGAGATGAAACCTGTGATTGCAGAAGAAGTAAATTCATTCTACCGAGGAGGATTAATGCCGGAAGTTGATAAATCAGCAACATGTCTGGTGAATACGAAAGTAAAAGAGATCATTCCGACAGGTGTCCTTTGTGAAAAAGACGGGGAAGATATCATCATAGAGGCAGACACTGTTGTCTGTGCGCTGGGATTCAGGTCACCGTATGATAAGGTAGATGAACTTACAGATCTGGTAGATGAGTATTATGTGATTGGTGATTGTAAGAAGGTTGGAAAGATTTATGATGCCATGAATACAGGATACTATTCTGCATTACTTGTATAAGATTCCGGGAATACATTAAGGAATAAAGGAGATAGAAGATCATGAAAAAGAAACTTGTATTATGTACACAACTTCCTGAAAAGAGAAGACAGGAGATCGAAGAATATTGTGATATTACAATTGCCGGAGAGTTAAAGCACGGTAAGGGAAATGTTACAGAGGAAATGGTCCGTGAGGAATGTAAAGGTTATGAAATCGTTGTTCTTGGTGATGAGAACGCTAAAGCTGACACAATCAATACATGGGTAGAGTCAGGAATGAAATTCATTGGTGTTGCAAAAGGAACACCGGTTACCGTTGATAATGAAGCAATCAAAGCAGCCGGACTTCAGTTATCTTACACACCAGGAAGAAACAGAGTAGCAGTTGCAGAATTCAATATCGGTCTGATGATTGCAGTTGCAAGAAAGCTTACTTTAAGCTGTACAGGTCTTTCAAAAGGAGAGCATACTGGTGATCCGGTAGAAGATATTTACAATGTTCCGGACGTAAAGAATGTAACATTCGGACCATTAGATGAGAAACATCCATTTACGGATTATGGAATTGGATTTGAATTATATGGTAAGAAATTAGGTATCGCAGGATACGGTGCAATCGGAAGAGAAGTTGCAGTGCGTGCCAAAGCATTTGGAATGGAAATTCTGGCATACGATCCATACATGCCTGCTGAGAAGATTGAGGCAGATGGAGCAAGAGCAGTTGATCTTGATACGATGCTCAGTGAAAGTGATATGGTAAGTATTCATCTCCCGGTACTTGATTCTACAAAGGGAATGGTTAATAAAGACTGGTTCTCTAAGATGAAACCAACTGCAATCTTAATCAATACTGCAAGAGCTGCAGTTATCGATCAGAAAGATTTTGTAGAGGCGCTTCAGAATGGAACGATTGCCGGAGCAGCAATTGATGTATATTGGCAGGAACCAGTACCGGCAAATCACCCATTATTAAAGATGAGAAATGTAGTATGTACACCACACATGGCCGGTCTTACCACAGATGTAGATAACTGGTCAGGTGAGATGATGTCACAGGAAGTGCTGGCTTATCTGAAAGGTGAAGACAGAAAATATATTTGGAGAAGATAGGAAAATACCCGGTGCAGTCCAGAAGTGCCCATGGGCTGCATTGGGAAATGAATTCTAAACGAGGAGATATAAAATGGAAAAAACAAAAAGCAAAAAGGTCATTGCAGCGGGTCTGCTTGTAATGTCCCTGACAATGGCATGTAATAGCGCGCTGTCCCCGATTCTTGCAGAAGTAGGAAAATTCTTCCCGGATGCAAGCGACTCAGCTATTCAGATCGTACTGACACTTATCAACCTGACAACACTTCCTATGATGCTGATCGAACCTGCATTTGAATCGAAGCTCACAAAACGAGACATTGCTCTGATCGGTACAATATTAATGCTGGTAGGAGCACTGGTACCACAGGTTCTGAATTCTCAGTTATGGATGCTTTATGTAGCAAGTATTATCATTGGAGCAGGGCTTTCACTGGTAGTAGTAGTTAGTTCATCACTAATCTCAGATTATTTTACAGGTATCGAAAAATCAAGAGTTATGGGATTCCAGTCTATCTTTGTTAGTATTGGTGGAACCATCATTGCAAAAGGTTCAGGTATGCTGACAGCAATGGCTGGATGGAAAAGAGGATACCTTGTATTCCTGATCTGTATTCCAATCGTACTGATCGTAACACTGACTGTACCAAAAGGAGAAGTTGTACAGAAAGAAGAAACTGGCGAAAAAGCCGGAATTTCCGGTAGCATGATTTACTTCGGAGCGCTGTGTCTGATCACAGGTATCTTCGTTGCAACATTTAATACAAATATCGCTATGTACATTGATCGTAAGGGTATCGGTGATGCAAGTACAGCAGGAACTGTTGCTTCTATCATGCAGGTAATCGGTATCTTAGGCGGACTGGTACTTGGTAATACAGTAAAATTATTCAAACGTTTTACAATCGGTGCATCAATCCTTATGATGGCAGCGGGAACTGCAATGGTTGGTTTCTCAACAAGCCTTCCGGTTATCTGTGTTGGTGCAGCAGTCGTAGGATTTGGATTTGCTATCCGTAACCCGGGAGCTGTTACATTTGCAGCCAATATGGTACCTGCAGCACAGGCATCTCTGGCAATTGCAATCGTATCCGCAACATATAATGTAGGTAACTTTATCTCTGCATACGTAGTAAACCCAGTTGCTAATATGCTGGGAGATGACATTGCAAACAGATTTATCGTATCTGCAGTAGCATTAGTAGTAATCGGTATTGTAGCACTGGTCAAAGCACCTACAACAGATGCACAGGCACTGGATTCACAGGGCTAAAAAGTAATAAAATAGTGATCATGACATATAGTTTAACCTCTAATTGAATATATTAAATAGAAGACCCCTGACCGGAGATTGCTGAACCCGGTCAGGGGTCTTCTGTGTTAAGCAATATAAAGTCAAGCAGCAAATCAAAACCGGCATAGAAATGAAAAACATTCATATGCCGGTTGGAAGGGAATAAAAATATATATTTATGGAAGAAAATGAATTAGTCCCAAGGATGTAATACAACCTTGATTGCTTCACCACTTCTGGTTAAGCCGATACCTTCATTGATCTTATCGAGTGGAAGGATATGTGTAATGAACTTCTCAGTTGGGAATGTTGGAGAGATAGCCAGCTGGAAAGCACGTTTGGACTGACTGTAAGAAGCACCGAAGTGTCCTTTGATCCAGATGTTATTGTAGTGGATCAGGTTGCAGTCAAGTTCTGTCATAGATCCCTTTGGAACACCACCAAAGAATACTACAAGACCACCTTTTTTAACCATGTGGATACTCTGTGTCTGAGTCGCATTTACAGGAGTGGCAGAGATAACTTTGTCTGCGCCTTTTCCACCAGTCAGTTTCTTGATTGCTTCAATTGGATCTTCTTCAGAACTGTTAACTGTGATGTCAACACCAAAGTCCTTGGCCATCTCAAGCCGCGTACCATTGATATCGATCATGATGACTTTCTGAGCACCACGGATCTTTGCAAGCTGTGCCATGAAGCATCCGATCGGGCCGGCACCAATGATAACTAATGTATCAGGATAACCTACTTTTACATTTTCAAGACATGCAAATACAGATGTCAGAGGTTCTCCAAGACTTGCAGCATCGAAAGATACGTCATCCGGGATTTCATAGATACCGC
Organism: uncultured Dorea sp.; assembly: GCF_934294775.1. GTDB lineage: Bacteria > Bacillota > Clostridia > Lachnospirales > Lachnospiraceae > Dorea_A. Next base: position 4,804 of record NZ_CAKRAH010000061.1, on the reverse strand, counting down.
CGCGGCGGATCTTTTCTCCGCTTACAGCTACATACTGGGCAAAACCGCCGGTTCCTGCAAGTTTTGCAACTGCTGTATTGGAACAGTTCTCGCTGTGGCCGCTGATACATTCGTCACATTCCATGCAATAAGTACCAGGGAATAAGAATAATCTGTCACCAACTTTATATTTTGTTTCTTCAGAACCGATTTCATCTACGAAACCTACGATTTCGTGTCCATAGATAAAAGGATAAGCCCCTTTTCTGGAATCAGTTGTCAGGTTACGGATATCAGAACCACAAAGACCTACAGACATGATCTTTAAGATAAGTCCGTCTTTCGGGCATGCTGGTTTTTCTGTTTCTTCTACACGGATATCATTAGGTCCGTACATTAATGCTGCTTTCATTTTCATAATAATGAGCTCCTTTCGTTTTCTTTACAAGTTCAGTATAATGACTTTATAAGGTTACATTCAAATGGGATATTGCCGTATTGTTACGGCAAAAATATTCAAAATAACGGAATATGGATATAAACGTGAAAGAAATATCAAAATTAATCATAAAATTTCCGTTATAATGTGGAAAATATACTTTTGTGTGAAAGAAAATATTTTGCTATCTTTAAAGTATCAATAAAAGAAAACGTTAGAAAGAGATGAACGGAGGAGTTTTCAGATGGCAAAAGTAGAGAATTATTTGTTAGGCATGGATTGCGGAACAACAAATATAAAAGCAATTATCTTAGGAGAAGACGGAACGGTTGTTGCAGAAGCAAGCAGACCAAGTAAATTCATGAATCCTGGACCGGATATGCAGGAACAGGATGCGAATGAATGGTGGAGTAATACAGTTGATATATTCAGAAGTCTTACCGGGCAGGCAGGACATGATATCGTAAAGAGAATCAGGGGAATCTCTATCAGCTCGCATACAGTAACCATGCTTCCGGTAGACGCAGAAGGTAATCCGTTGAGAAATGCAATGACATATCAGGATAACCGTTCTGCAGAAGAGTTACATTATATAGTAGATACAATTGGATTTGACAGATTCGTAAAAATTGTTGGTGGGCAGCCTGCAGTTGCATTCCTTCCAAATAAAATTCTCTGGTTCAAAAAGCATGAACCGGAATTATATGCAAAAACAGCCTGTTTCCTGCAGGCAAGCTCATTTATAAATTACAAACTGACCGGTAAGATGACCATGGATATCGATCAGGCAACCAGAACACAGTGTCTGGATATCAGTACAATGGAATGGTCCAAAGAGATCGGAGAGGTGATTGGTGTAGATTTGGATGAAAAACTTCCAAAGCCGAGACTGGTAGATGAGATCATTGGATTTGTAACAGAAGAAGCAGCTGAATTAACAGGATTGATGGAAGGAGTTCCAGTTATTGCAGGATGTAGTGATGCAATGGCATCTATGCATGCAACAGGTATGAGCAGACTTGGTGAGGCTGGAGAGTCTTCAGGAACGACATCACTGGTATTCGTAGGAAGTGATGTAAAGAGTGCTCCGGATATTCCGGTCGTTACAAAACCATGTACAATTGATGGAATGCCATGGATTTTTGACGCGCCAATCCAGACAAGTGGTGCAGCGCTCAAATGGTTCATCGAAAAAATGGCAGGTGAAGAAGTTGCCTATGCAAAAGAACATGATCTTAACATCTATACATATTTAAATGAACTGGCACTGGAGTCAAAACCAGGTTCAGGCGGATTATTCTTCTTCCCATATCTGTTAGGAGAAAGAGCACCTCTCTGGAATGAATATGCAAGAGGTATGTTCATCGGAATGGGCATGGATATGAAGAGAAGTGATCTGGTCCGTTCTGTATTTGAAGGAACGGCTTATGCGCTCAGACATGTAATGGAGACGGTAAAAGAAGCCGGAGCAAGTGCGGAAGTACTCCGTATCTGTGGCGGTGGTGCAAAGAGTAAGACCTGGTGTCAGATCAAAGCATCTATGTTAAATATGCCGGTGTATCTGCTGGATGAAAAATCAGGAGATGTACCTGTTGGAGATGCTCTGATCGTAGGACATAAGGTGGGAGTATTTCCGGAACTTACCAAGGCAGCAGAGAAGATCATAAAAGTAAATGAAATTGTAGAACCTGTAGAAGAATGGGTAGAAGCATATGATAAATTGTATCCATACTATGTGGAAATGTACAAACATCTGGATACAGATCTGAAAGCATTGAAAAATACAGTAGATCAATTATAAAATTGTACGAAGAAATTGCTGGGATAGAGTTGTATATCTATACCAGCAATTTTAAAATTGCATAAAGAATATATTACTATTTTTCATAATAAAAGAAAGATTGTTAAGTATTCTTAATTTAGCGCCACACTTTATCTGCCATAAAATAAAAAAAGCAACCTGTTTCCCGAAAAAAATATCACCAAAATTTCCACCACATTCCAAACATTTATTTTAACAAAATTACCTCTTTCCTTTTTGCCTGTTATAGAGTATCATATTATGTGCACAACATCTTGTGCGAAAAGATGTTGAAAAAAACAATATTTAGTAGTATTTGAGGGTGAGCACATACTACATCGGCAAAAACAACAAGTGAGGGATAAACATGAACGTTGAAATAAAGACGAACGTAATTAAGAGAAATGGCGAAGAAGTAGCCTTCGACTTAGACAAGATCATTAATGCTATCAGAGGTGCAAACAGGGAAGTTGACAAGCTGCATCGTATGAATGAGTATCAGATTATGGCGGTAGCTGACAATGTTGCAAAGAAGATACAGGCGTCCACTCATGCGGTCAATGTAGAAGACATTCAGGATATGGTGGAGACTGGTATCATGGAGCTGCGTGGCTATGAGGTTGCACAGAAGTATGTGCGCTACCGTTACAGAAGAGAACTGATGAGAAAGACCAACACAACAGATAATGGGATCCTTGCGCTTCTGGATCACATGAATGAAGAGGTCAATCAGGAGAACTCGAATAAAAACCCGGTAATTAACTCTACACAGCGTGATTACATGGCAGGAGAGGTAAGTAAGGATCTTTCAAAACGAATCCTTCTTCCGGCAGATATCGTACAGGCACATGAGGCTGGAATTATTCATTTCCATGATTCGGATTATTTTGCTCAGAAGGAACATAACTGTGATCTGATCAATCTTGAGGATATGCTTCAGAATGGTACAGTTATCAGCGAAACTATGATCGAGAAACCACATAGCTTCTTTACGGCATGTAACGTAACGACACAGATCGTTGCACAGGTAGCAAGTAACCAGTACGGTGGACAGTCATTTACACTGGCACACCTGGCACCGTTTGTAGATATCAGCCGTAAGAAGATCCGCAAAAATGTAATTGCAGAGCGTGAAGAATGTGGTGAAAGCTTAGACGAGACAATTATCAATAAAGTAACAGAACGCCGCTTAAGAGAAGAAGTAAAGAGCGGTATCCAGACGATCCAGTATCAGCTGATCACACTGATGACATGTAACGGCCAGGCACCATTCGTTACTATGTTTATGTATCTGGACGAAGTAGAAGAGGGAAGAACACGTGATGACCTTGCGATGATCATTGAGGAAGTAATGATCCAGAGAATGCAGGGTGTTAAGAATGAAAAAGGTGTATGGATCACACCGGCATTCCCGAAACTGATCTATGTGTTGGATGAGGATAATATTACAGAAGATTCCAAATACTGGCATCTGACAGAGCTGGCAGCAAAATGTACCGCAAAACGAATGGTTCCGGACTATATCTCTGCAAAGATCATGAAAGAGATGAAGAACGGGGAAGTGTATCCATGCATGGGATGCCGTTCATTCCTGACAGTAGAAGACAGCCAGAGAAATCCAGATGGAAGCCATAAATTCTACGGACGTTTCAATCAGGGTGTGGTAACCATCAACCTGGTAGACGTAGCTTGTTCTTCAGAAGGAAATATGGATAAATTCTGGGAAATCCTGGAAGAGAGACTGGAACTGTGTCACAGAGGACTGCGCTGCAGACATGAGCGTCTCCTTGGAACAATCTCAGATGTTGCTCCGATCCTCTGGCAGAATGGAGCACTTGCAAGACTGAAAAAGGGAGAGACCATTAACAAACTGTTATTTGATGGTTATTCAACAATTTCTCTTGGATATGCTGGTCTTTATGAGATGTGTGTACGTATGCTTGGCAAATCACACACAGATCCGGAAGCAAGACCATTTGCAATGAAAGTAATGCAGAAGTTAAATGACAAATGCGAAGAGTGGAAAAAAGCAGAGAACATCAGTTATTCAGTATACGGAACACCGATGGAATCTACCACATACAAGTTCGCAAAATGTCTCCAGAAACGTTTTGGCATCATCAAAGGTGTAACAGATAAGAACTACATTACAAACAGTTACCATGTACACGTATCAGAAGAAATTGATGCATTCAAGAAATTAAAATTCGAAGCTGATTTCCAGAAGCTGTCACCAGGTGGGGCAATCAGTTACATCGAAGTACCGAATATGCAGAACAATATTCCGGCAGTACTTTCTGTTATGCAGTATATTTACAACAATATCATGTACGCAGAGCTGAATACGAAGAGCGATTACTGTGAGTGCTGTGGTTACGATGGGGAGATCCAGATCAAGGAAGATGAATCCGGTAAGCTGATCTGGGAGTGCCCGAACTGCGGAAACCAGAATCAGGATAAACTGTTCGTAGCAAGAAGAACCTGTGGATATATTGGAACACAGTTCTGGAATCAGGGACGTACACAGGAGATTAAGGACAGAGTACTTCATCTGTAAAAAATGTGGGAGCAACGTTGCTGCGGAG
>NZ_CAKRAH010000060.1 GCF_934294775.1 uncultured Dorea sp. | reverse complement strand
GTTTTTAATAGTGTCCCATATGGGTTTACCTTACCTCAGATTGACAGAGAGTGACAATAGATTGGAGCTCTCCTAAGGGCTAGTTGCAGGTTCGATTCCTGCAGGGAGCGGTAAGCTATAAGGATGAATGAGTGAGAGTTTGTAAATATGAGCTTTCACTCATTTTTAATACCTAAGTATACAAGAAAAGTGGCCAGTGGCAGGTTCTCTTGTATATCAGGATACGTAACAGAAAGGATAGCTGTTGTAAACTCGATATAATTTATGATAGATACTGTAGGTGAGGGTTGTGAGTCCGGAAGAAGTTATAAGAGAAGTGGGAAGACTTTGTAAAAAATATCAGGCAAAAGAAGTGATATTGTACGGTTCAAGAGCAAAAGGAACTGCAAGAGAACGTAGTGATATTGATATAGCGGTGACAGGAGTAGATGATTTTGATATGCTGGCTGAAGAGGTAGAAGATTTACCAACTCTTTATAGCGTTGATTTATTGAATCTGGATACGTGTAGAAATCAATTGTTGTTGGAGGATATCAAAGAATATGGACGAAAAATTTAATAAGAGATTTGTATCTTTTTGCAATTCACTGGATGTATTGGCAGAAGCAAGAGAAAGAGATCTTTCAGATTCGTTTGTGCTAAGTGGAACCAGTGCGAAATTCAGTATTACATTTGATCTGGCGTGGAAAGTAATGAAAGATATATTGGTTCAGTATTATGCGATTACAGGATTTGTAGAAGGATCGCCAAGAGAGGTATTGAGAGAATCTTTTAAAGCAAATCTGATCTCAGATGAGACATGGATGGAAATGTTGAAAGTGAGAAATCAATTAGCACATGATTATGATTGCGATATTGTAAAAGAACATTGTAATACAATTATCGGAACATATATTGATTTACTTTATGAATTTGAGAGGGCAGTAAAAGAACTGTTGGCATAATAGCTGAATAAGTACTAATATAAAAATTGGACTAAAAACAAAAAGTGGGGAATGAAAAATGAACGAAAAAAAGAAAGTAGTCTGCACCCCGGAAAAGGTAAGAGAAGTAGCAGTCATGACGATAGCAGTGGGGATCATTGCGGCGGCTGTGTATTTTTTCTTAATCCCGAGTCAGACGTCTATCAGCAGTATATCTGCACTGGCGATCATTATGGCGCATTATGTGCCGCTACATGTGTCTACGATTACGATGATTCTGAATGTGGTGCTGCTTGTGATCGGATTCCTGACGTGCGGAACAGACTTTGGGGCGAAGACGGTATATACGAGTATTCTGCTGCCGGTATATCTTGCGGTGTTTGAACATGTATTTCCGGACTTTCAATCACTGACGAACAGTACAGAGCTGGATGTGTTGTGTTACATTCTGGTGGTCAGTGTCGGACTCAGTATATTATTCAATATGAATGCATCGTCAGGCGGGCTGGATATTGTGGCAAAGATCATGAATAAGTATCTGCACATTGAACTTGGAAAAGCAATGTCGATCTCAGGGATGTGTGTGGCACTTTCGTCAGCACTGATCTATGATAAAAAGGCAGTGGTTTTAAGTGTACTTGGTACTTACTTTAATGGAATTGTGCTGGATCATTTCATTTTCGGTCAGAATGTAAAGAGACGTGTCTGCATCATTACGAAATACGAAGAAGAGGTGCGGCAGTTCATATTGCATGAATTACATAGTGGTGCGACATTCTACGAGGCAATCGGTGCTTATAACATGAAAAAATATAGAGAGATTATTACGATCGTGGATAAGAGTGAGTACCAGAAGCTGATGAACTATATCGTCCAGAAGGATCCGGACGCGTTTGTGACGGTATATACGGTATCAGATATGCGGTACCGGCCGAAGACGAGAGGATTTTAGCAATAAGAAAAATTCAGAAATAAGAGTTTTGCAGAGTGGTTTTAAACACCATGCATTCGGAAGAAGCTGGGAATATTGAAAAATGTATTTGCTTTCATGGAAGAAAGCAGTAAGATAGAATAAAATATATAAGAGGGGGTATGGCAATGAAGGCACATAAAAGATGGTCGGTTGGAGCGTTGATCGCAATGATCGGAGCGATGTATACAGGATATCGTAATTCAAAAGAGGCACATAAGTATTTTGCTTTTGGTGCGCTGGTTTGTATGATTATGGCGGTGTATTCCGGTCACAAGATGATAGGCGGAAAGAGCAAGGCTAAGAAAGCTTTGGAGACGGAAGAGACAGCAGAATAAAGAAAATTATGTGATATACGAAAAGGCCATTAAGTGAAAACTTAGTGGCTTTTGAGTATATCAAAGCAAGTAAGAAAATGGTAAACTTAAAGAGATTCATCGAAAAAAGCTTGTGAAAATGAGTTATAAAAATAAAAAGGAAGTACGAGGCTGATTAAGAGAATATGAAAATATATGTAGATGCAGATGCCTGCCCTGTAGTAGGTATCGTAGAACAGCTTGCAAAAGAATATAAACTTCCGGTAACACTTCTGTGCGATACGAACCATGTCCTGCACTCGGATTACAGTGAAGTGATTACTGTTGGTGCCGGGGCAGATGCAGTAGACTTCAAACTGGTGAGCCTGTGCCGGAAAGGGGATATTGTTGTGACGCAGGATTACGGCGTTGCGGCTATGATTCTGGGAAAAGGAGCCTGCGGAATCCATCAAAACGGTAAATGGTATACGAATGAAAATATTGACCGGATGCTGATGGAGCGTCATCTGGCAAAGAAGGCAAGAAACACAAAGAAGAAACATCACTTAAAAGGTCCGGCAAAAAGGACGGAAGAAGATGATAAGCGCTTTAAAGAATCATTTGAGAAGCTTATTTTGAAACGAATAAAGGAAGAAAATATTGCAGAGTAGAATCAAATACAGGTAGTAAAATAATAAAAAATGTAAATAGCAAAAAGCAGCAAAAGAGCAAAGAAAGCTGTAAATAGCAAAAGTAACGAAAGAGTATAGAGTAACAAGATGAAAGAAGATAAAAATGAATCAAGATGGGATAAGCTTCTGCATATCCATACAATGGGAAGAGACGACACACATGCAGACCAGTACCGCTATCCATATGAGCCAACACCATACTCTGTACTGGAGCGGCTTGCGAATTCAGGATATATCCGGAAAGGAAATATATTACTGGATTATGGCTGTGGAAAAGGACGGGTAGATATGTTTCTCTCTTATCAGACGAGATGCAGATCCATCGGAATCGAATATGATGAAAGAATATACGAGAAGGCTGTAGAAAATAAAAAAGATGCAGTATCATCAGCGAGAGTCGATATAAAGCTTGCGAACGCAGAGCTGTTTGAGATACCGGAGAGTGTAGACAGAATTTACTTTTTTAATCCATTTTCAGTGGAGATACTTCGAAAAGTGATGGCAAGAATCCTGAAATCGTATTACGTGAAACCAAGGCAGATCCAGATGTTCTTTTACTATCCGTCAGACGAATATATTTCGTATCTGATGACGGTGGAAGCGCTGATGTTTACAGATGAGATTACGTGTATGGATCTGTTCCCGGGAGAAGATCCAAGGGAGCGGATTGCTGTATTTGAAATACAGTAGTGGAAAGCATAAATTAAGGAAGAACAGGAGAATCATATGGCTAAGATTAAGATTATAAAAAAGAATGACGAATACACACAGGAATATGATATTGATGACATCTTTGAAACGACAGGTACCTGGTACGGCGGAGTGCATATTACAGGGAAGACAGGCATTCCGGTATCGCTTGATAAGGATGAGTATGTGGAATTAGATGTGGAGAAAACAAAACAGGAAGAGATGCCGGATACGGTTACAAAAGAAGATGAAGAACCTGCAAAGCAGGATACAGAAGAGAAAAATGTAAATGACACAGTGACCGGCGAACGTGACATACACGTAGGAGACATTGTACGCCATTTTAAGCGCGAATGGGTAGAAGAGGGTACATCTCAATACATTTATAAAGTTCTGGCCTTTGCGGAGCATACAGAGACGGGAGAGAGGCTGGTAGTCTATCAGGCAATGTATGCACCATTTAAAATCTGTGCCAGACCGTATGATATGTTCATGAGTGAAGTGGACAGGGTGAAGTATCCGGATGTGAAGCAGAAGTACCGGTTTGAAAAGGTGGAAATGTAAAAGAGAAAAAAGTCATTGGTAATGTGAAATGCAATGAATGTTATACTCGTAAGAAAGCAACTCGTGAGTTGCTTCTTTACGAGTATATTTTTTTGAATGCTAAAGCATGCAAGAGAAGAGTTGGAGAATTATTATAAAACAGCAGGAAAGATCATGAATAAGAGAATTGGAAGCGATACAGCGGCGATTCATAACCGTCTTTTAAGAATACAATGTATGCTGGAGTTGATGAAACAACCTTTGTTTCCACATGCATTTAATATGTATCATACATATTGGGATACATTGATCCAAAGATCCCAGCCATCAAAGGGAGCTGTTGATTTTATAAAGGAATTAAAAAAGCGAGGTATACGCATCGGAATTGGAACGGATATGACAGCTTATATTCAGTACAAAAAACTGGAAGCGCTAGGTGTAGCACCTTATGTGGACTTTATTGTTACCAGCGAGGAAGCTGGTGTAGAAAAACCGCATCCTCACTTTTTTGAACTTTGTGTGTAGAAGGCAGATGTTAAGGCTTATGAATGTGCATTTATCGGGGACAGCCTTACAAAAGATGTTGAAGGTGCCTGTAATAACGGACTAAATGGAATCCTGTATACGCAGGAGCAAAGTTTGGATGCTAAAATAGATTATTTGAAAATACGATCGTTTGATGATATAAATATGGATTGTTTTGATTAAAAATCATAATTATATGAACCTTGAAAGCTAAAAAGAAAAGAAAAAAGAGAGAATTCAAGATTGCCTGCAAAAGCAAATATTTTGAATTCTTTTTTTGTGAGTACAAAATAGAGGTAAAAATGCACAAAACAGATAATCTGAAATTGTGCATTATATACGAAAATAACAGAATAGTCATATAAATGATAAACAATCATATAAAAACCTTGATATGATTCATAAAAGGTGTTGCAACACATATAAAAGAACAAATAAATCACGAAAAACAAAATTATATGAATTGTTTAGAGGAGGATTTAAATGAGCAAAATTAGTGAAATGACAAGAGAAAGCTGGATCAACAGTACATTTCCTGAGTGGGGAACATGGTTAGTAGAGGATATTGAAAATGAAGTAGTTGCTCCTGGAAATGTAGCTATGTGGTGGCTTGGATGTACAGGTGTCTGGTTCAAAACTCCGGCAGATACCAATATCACAATTGACTTATGGTGTGGTAATGGAAAACGTACACACGGAGACGGAAAGATGAAAGTGGGACATCAGATGGCAAACATGTGTGGTGGAAGAGCTATGCAGCCGAATCTTCGTAATGTACCATTTGTAATTGATCCATGTAGCATTTGGATCATTTGGTGAGAACCCGGTGGGTATGCAGGATAAGATGACATCCATTGATATCCTCCGTATGGCAGAGAACCTGAAATGTAAAGTTGTTGTTCCAATCCACTGGGATGTATGGACAAACTTCCAGGCAGACTGTGATGAGATCAAAGTTCTGTATGACTTCAAAAAGGACCGTAACGAATATAAATTCCATCCATTCTTCTGGCAGGTAGGTGGAAAATATACTTATCCGGCAGACAAAGATAAGATTTACTATCATCACAGAAGAGGATTTGAGGATTGCTTCGAGGCTCCGCAGAACATTCCGTTCCGCTCATGCCTGTAAGAGAAGACGAATAAATAGGAGAAGACCATGTTAAAAAAATTTGTTGAGAGTAAGCATTATAAATTTGCAGAGAGTGCAAAGGACTGGAAAGATGCCATCCGTATGAGTTGTGAATCACTGGAAGCAGATGGTACAGTGGAAGCAAATTATAAGGATGCAACATTATTTTTTACACTTGCATCCTGTAATCTGGAACAGCATCTGGATAACATGTCAAGACTGGCAGAGATGTTGTCTAACGAGGAACTGATTGAAAATCTCAAAAAAGTAAAAGGACCTGAAGACCTTCTGAAGCTTCAGGAAAAATATCTGTAAGAAAATTAAGAGGAAAGAAAAATGAATATTTTAATGAATGTATGGTCGTATTTTGCGACAAATATTTTGAAACAGCCAGCATTCATGATCGGTTTGATTGTTATGATCGGTTATATCTTATTAAAGAAACCTTGGTACGATGTACTGGCCGGTGTGATCAAAGCGATCGTTGGATATCTGATCCTGACGGTTGGTTCATCCGGACTGGTAAGTAACTTCCGTCCTGTATTAGTAGGGTTGAAAGATGTATTTAAGATAGACGCAATGGTTATTGATCCGTATTTTGGGCAGAATGCAGTAACAGCGGGTGTGGAAGAAGTATTTGGTAAAGGATTTGGTGATGCGATGATCCTTCTTCTTATCGCATTTATCGTTAACATTTTACTGGTTCGTTTTAGTAAGTTTACGAAATTGCGTGCGCTGTTTACAACCGGTCATGTGCAGGTACAGCAGGCAGCAACTGCTTACTGGCTGATCATGTTTGCATTGCCAGGACTGCTTACGCATAATGTGGCACTGATCATAGTGATGGCAGTTATCCTTGGTGCCTACTGGGCAGTTGGTGCGAATATTTTGATCAAACCTTGTCAGGAAGTTACAGATGGAGCAGGCTTTAAGCTGGCTCATCAGCAGATGTTTGGTGTCGCATTTAACTACTGGCTGGCAGAGAAACTTTTTGGAAAGAAGAAAGACGGTAAAGAAGTTAAGAAGATTGATGATGTTGAACTTCCGGGATTCATGTCTATCTTCAATGAGAATATGGTATGTACATCACTGTGCATTATCAGAAGGAAAAACGGCAGCTGCTCAGTATGATGTAGTATTCTGTGCACAGAACTTTGCAAATATGTTCAAAGATGCAGAGAAAAAAGGAACGCAGGTAATTGGACTGAGAAATATTATGTCTGCGCAGGAAATCGAGCAGAAAATGAGAGAACACGGCATTATTGATTAATTATGATTGTTTCAGCATAATAACAAAATCCGGGATGCTCCGCAAAGGAGCGGAGCACCAGTTTTGTAAAAAAATATGCAGAAGAAGTTGCAGGAGGCAGGTCCTTCTGTATTTGGAAAAATCGCTTAAAATGCTTGGGCTTATTTTTTTAACCTTTTTTACGACAAATAATCAAGAAAATAATGACAAAGTTCATAAAAGATGGAATAATGATAACGGAGCGGAACTCTAAAAATGAACTAAAAAAACAGAAAAATGAGGTTATAAATTATGAAAAGAGAAAAGGCATATGTAGACAGCAGACGGCAACAGATTTTTGATATACTTACCAAAAATCCGGAGATAAAGGCGGATGAATTGGCAGAGCTTTTGGGAGTATCGGTAGTAACGATCCGACGTGATCTGAGAGTGTTAGAAGAGGAACGTAAGATCAAAAGATTTTACGGTGGAGCAGCTGTGACAGATAAAAAAGAAGCACAGATGGACGAAGTAACACTGTACCGCGATCTGATTGCCCGTTATGCGGCAACACTTGTTGAGTCGAGAGACACTATTTTTATCAACACCAGTAGAAATGCACTGGAACTGATCAAATATGTACACGCTGAGAATGTGACAGTTATTACGAATAATGGAAAAGCCATTAATCATGATAAAGCCAGTGGTGTAAATATTATTCTTACCGGAGGGGAACTTAGATATCCGAAAGAGGCTATGGTAGGAGATTTTGCAGTAAGGAATCTGCAGAATATTTTCGCAAGAAAGACTTTTGTGGGATGTTCCGGTATCAGTGCAAAAACAGGGATGACTACAGAGATTATCAATGAAGTGAATATTAATCAGCTGATGATTGATCATGCGACTCAGGAAGTATATATTCTGGCTGATCATACCAAGATTGGAAAGAATAGTAGTTTTACAAGCTGCGGAATAGAGAAAGTACAACATCTGATCACGGATGAACTGGCTTCGGAAGAGGAACTGGAAAAACTCCGGGCATGTGGAGTACAGATACATATAGTAAGAAAAAGCGATTTCTGGAAATAAGAGTATAGGATTTTGATTTGTGCTGAATGCTGTAAAACAGGAGGAAGACAGCATGAAGGCATATTCGTTAGGATTGTATGAAAAATCCATGCCATCGGATCTGACCTGGAGGGAAAAACTTCAGGCAGCGAAAGATGCAGGATATGATTACATTGAACTTACTTTAGAAAACATGGTGCGAATTCATATTACGGACAAAAATAAGATGAATAAGACCAGGAGGAATCACAGATTATGAAATCTTTTAATTATACAATCAATGACGAATTAGGACTGCATGCAAGACCAGCGGGACTTTTTGTAAAAGAGGCAAAAAAATATCAGAGTAAGATTACCTTGACAAAAGAAGGAAAAACTGTTTCCGCAACACAGCTTATGATGATCATGGGACTTGGAGTAAAGAAAGGTGCAGAAGTTACCATTACTGTAGAGGGTCCAGATGAAGAGGAAGCTTATGCAGCAATGGTAACATTCTTCAGGGAGAACCTGTAAGGGGGGAGTCAGAAATGGAACGATATACAGGAAAGTCGAGATGAATTATCGGCATCTCCGACATTTATCTATCCTCTTAGAAAAATAATCCGGGAAATGGATTAATATGGATTTATATAGATAAAATAGCGAGACAGTGTTGGCTGCCTCGCTATTTTATTAAATTTCTCGAAAATTGAGAATTATGTCATATTATTTCAATAAATTTGTTGTATATTTATAGCTTGAAACTAAGTATAGTAGATTCAGACTATACAGAAAGAATAACAGTATAAGTGTAGAGAATAGGAGACGAAGATTATGTTAACGTTATTATTTATGATCTGTATGTTTGGAATATTTGGTAAACTGCTTGTGTTTGGATTAAAAGCCACGTGGGGATTATCGAAGTTACTTCTGACGGTGATATTCTTCCCTCTGATCTTAGTAGGAATGGTAGTTGGCGGACTAATCCATCTGGCGTTCCCGATTCTGATTATTGTAGGTATCGTATCATTGTTAAGCAGGAATTATTAATCAGGAAAAGCCGCGTAGAAGGTAAGGAAAAACGGATATAAAAGAGTACTTAACAGTAAGATGACAATAAAACGAACTACAAAAGAAAAGGGGGATGTCTGTGAAGACAAAGCTAAAAGTAATACTTGCGGTTATTCTTGCATTGGTTATCAGCATTGGTTCCATATCAGCGTATAAGTATATTACAACTCCAAAAGAGGAAAGTATCCCGCTGGAGACGACGCTTGAAGATGCAGCGGAGCTGACAACACAGAAGATGATCATCTCGGATGTATTCAAAAGCACGAAGGGAAACATTCCGCTGATCAACAAGAATAAGATCCTGGTACAGTATAAGACAACTGTGACCGCAGGGCTTGATGTGAAAGAAGCCCAGATAAAAGAGACCGATGATCAGATAAAAATTACGATTCCACATTGTACGATCAATGAGGATTCCATCAAGATCAAATCCAGTGACCTGAAGATCTATGATACGAATTTTTCAATTATGAGTATTGATAAGGAACAGATGCTGGAGATTGTCGGAGAGGCTGAGAAAAAAGCAAAAAAAAGAGCCGAATCCGATGAATACGGATTTCTTGAAAATGCAGATGAAAATGCAAAGAAGGTCATGAAGGGGATGTTTGAAAATGTAGCAGATGGCCGCAAGGTTATTGTAGAATTTCAAAAGTAAATAACAAGGAGGAAACCACAATGAGAATCGTGAATATGCAGAATGAAAACAGAAAATATATCAGTACAAAGGATAATTTCCACGTACTTGAGTACGAAAAAGATGCCAGCGTATCGCCGTTTAATGCAACGGATGAATTCTTCATGAGTAAGATGAATGTAAAAAGAAGACAGGTAGTAATCGATATCAATAAAGAGCATTCTGCAGTGATCCAGGCAGGCGCAATGCAGTGGATGGGCGGAGATGTAAGAGCTACGACAGGAGTAAAAGGTATCGGCGATCTGTTCGGCAAAGCAATCAAAGGTGCAGTGACAAAGGAAGCGGCAGTAAAGCCGGAATACGTTGGAGCCGGAATACTGGTGCTGGAGCCTACATATAAGTATATTATTCTGGAAGATGTATCTAAGTGGGGAGCAGAAGGAATGACGATCGAAGATGGCATGTTCCTTGCATGTGACGGGAACGTAAAAAGTAAAGTCGTAGCCAGAAAGAACGTATCGTCTGCGGTATTAGGTGGAGAAGGATTGTTCAACTTAAGTCTCCGTGGTAATGGTATCGTGGCGCTGGAAAGTAATGTGCCGGAAGAAGAATTGATCGAGATCGAACTTGAAAATGATGAGTTAAAGATTGATGGAAGTATGGCTGTATGCTGGTCTTCGAATCTTGAATTTACGGTAGAGAGAACAACGAAGACGCTGGTTGGTTCAGCGGTCAGTGGGGAAGGCCTGGTTAATGTATACAGAGGAACCGGAAGGGTACTGATGAGTCCGGTGGCTCTGACTGATTCCTTATATGATGCAACCAGCGAACTGGATGCAAAACCAGGAAGATAAATGATTATTGCTCACTGGTAGGAATTTTCTGAATTGAAAATTCCGTATGATGGGGTAATGGATGTGGATTTTGCCAATTTGAGTTAACTGACTTTATGCTGACTTTATTAACGCTCGTTCTTGACATGAATTTTAGGATAACGTTATAATAAAAGGCAGGAGAAGGAACATATTTACGGCAAAGCATCCGAAAGGTTGTGACGCAAAGCTATAGGACCTGTAAAATGGTAGCCAGTTGCAATAATAAATAGCAGGAAATGTTATAGTCGTCAAGTATCCGAAGGAAACCGCCGGTGGCGGTGGATGTAGGAGGTATGTCTATAGCATGGCCTGCTTTTTTTATCGGTATGCGTTCGGAAGAAAAATTGCCGGTGGCAGGTTTTCTGTATGATATAAAGGTTTTTGCATGGATATCAGAGGAGCGTAATTCCAGTTCTTGGAGGTGCACATGAGATTATCAATACGAAGAAAAAGACAACAACAGACAGAAGAATATAGACAGATGCAGATCATTCAGGATGCGGTTGATGATGTGTTGGACAACATCTCGATACTGGATAACATTTCCAGTAAGGAGGAGTTAAATAAAGCGATGCCAAAGCTTCTGGCTTTCCTTGGAAAGTATTCGTTGTCAGACAGATCCTACATGTTTACACGGACAGAGGAAGACAGAAGCGTTATGAAGATGACGCATGAATGGTGTGCTGAGGGAGTTGAACCGACAATAGATAAGATGCAGAATGTGCGGATTGAGGATATGCCAAACTGGGCACCGCGGCTGCGGGCAGGAGAAGCAATCGTATCTGCGGACTGGGAAGAAGAACGCAGGCAGACACCGGAAGAGTTTGAATTATTTGACGGACAGGATATTCATTCACTGATTGTGATCCCGATCCTTTCGAATAAGAAGTTAAATGGCTATATTGGATTCGACAATCCGGAGCAGAGTAAGACGGCACTTTCGCTGCGGCTTTTAAAAGCAGTGGGGGGTCACATCGGCGGTTTACAAGAGAATCTTCTTATGATGGAAGAGCAGGAAAGACAGAAAATAAAGCTTGAAAATGCACTGGCAGAGGCTACGCTAAACAGTGAGATCGTAGGATCAATCAGTAAAATCTACTGGCTGATCTACCGTATGGATCTGGTGCGGGGGACATACGACGAGGTGTCTTCCGGACAGGAGATGCACCGGCTGACGGGAAAAAGAGGGACAATCGCAGATGTATTTAAAAATGTAAGAGAAACGATCGTGGATGAGGAACATCAGGAACTTATGAGGGAATTCCTGGATACGTCTACACTGGCACTGCGCCTTAAGGATACGGAAAGCATTGCGGCAGAATACAGGGCTGCGAACGGATCGTGGCATCTGGGGCGGTTCATTGTAAAGAAGAGGGATAAGAACGGTGTAGTCACGAATGTATTATATGTTGTGCGCAAGATCGATAAGCAGAAACAGCTGGAGATTGAGTACAGGCAGAAACTTCTTGAGACTGCAGACGAAGCAAGGAGAGCGAATATCGCAAAGACTGATTTTCTGCGGAGAATGAGTCATGATATCCGGACACCGATCAACGGGATTCAGGGTATGATCGAGATTGCAGAGCATTATGCAGATGATAAAGACAAGCAAAAAGAGTGCCGGGAAAAAGTAAGAGAGGCAACGGGATTCCTTATGGAGATTGTGAACAGTGTCCTGGATATGAACAAGCTGGAATCCGGTGCGATCGAGCTTGAGCATGAGCCGTTTGACATTCTTAAAGTACTGGAAGAGACGAACAGTATTACAAAAATGAGTGCGCAGATGAAGGGGCTGACAGTGAACTTTAATCACAGTACCGTAGTCCACCGGCATGTAATCGGAAGTCCGGTGCATTTAAAACAGATCTTGCAGAATATTGCAGGAAATGCGGTGAAGTACAACCGGGAAGGCGGAGAGATACGGCTGTCCTGCGAGGAACTGAAAGGTGAAGAAAGGCAGGCCGTTTATTGCTTTCGGTGTACGGATACGGGACGCGGTATGAGTGAAGAATTCATCAAGCATGCGTTTGAACCATTTGCGCAGGAAGAACAAAGTGCGAGAACGGCATATATGGGAACCGGGCTTGGACTTGCCATTGCAAAACAGCTGACAGAGATGATGAATGGTAAGATCGAAGTAAAAAGTGTGGTAAATGTTGGGACAACATTTACGATTACGATACCGTTTGATCTTCATGTATCATATGAGGAAGAAGAACGGAAAGAAGAGGTCACAGGAACAGAACTGGCCGGCAAGAAAGTCCTTCTGGTAGAGGACAATGATCTGAATATGGAGATTGCGGAATTTCTTCTTGAAAAGGCAGGCATGGAAGTAACAAAAGCGCAGAACGGGGAGATTGCGGTCGAGATATTTAAGATATCGGAGGAAGGATATTTTGACGTTATTTTGATGGATGTCATGATGCCGGTGATGGACGGATTGACGGCAACGAAAAAAATAAGAGAGCTTGAAAGAAAGGATGCAAGAGTAATACCGATCTTTGCGATGACGGCCAATACATTTGCCAGTGACCGGAAGAACTGCCGCGATGCGGGAATGAACGGGTATATACCGAAGCCTGTAAGTATCCAGACAATTACGGATACGCTGAACGGTGATGTGAATAAGTTGTAGAATGCAACGAATCTTGTAATTTTTAAAATGCTTGCGTTATACTAAGAACAGTTTAATAAAAACCAGGGGAGTTTATGAAAGAAGCTGAGAGTAAGATCGTAACTTAGACCCTTGAACCTGTGTGGATAATGCCAGTGTAGAAAGTGTTTGTCGTAATATAATAAAGTGAAGATGCCGGAAAGCCTGACTGGAAAAGGAAGGCGGGGGGACGGTATCGACAGCCCGAAGGGACTGGAAGGTTATAAATTCCTGATCGAAAAATTCTATTTAAAAAATCTGTTAGCATATGCTATAATGAGCTTTAGAACATAAGATGACCGGGAAAATGTGTGAAGTCTTGCAATACATATTTGGAAAATGGTATGGCAGAACGGCATTTCATGGGGCATATGAAGATTAGAGAGTAGGAGAAAAAGAATATGACAATACAGGAATGTTATGAAGCCATTGGCGGTAATTACGATGACGTATTAAAAAGAGTCCGCAGCGAAGCATTAATTCAGAGATTCACACTGAAGTTTCTTACGGATAAGAGTTACCCACAGTTAAAAGAGTCACTCGAAGCAAAGAATTATGAAGATGCATTTCGTGGTGCGCATACATTAAAGGGTGTATGCCAGAACCTTTCGTTCGATCGCCTGTATGAGGTGAGCTGTGATTTGACAGAGCTTTTAAGAGACAGAACCGGTACACAGCCAGGAATTCCGGAAGCGATGGCAAAAGTTACGGAAGTGTATGAAGCGACAATTAAAGAGATTGAAAAGCTGGATCAGTAAAACTGGACAGGCAATCTTATTATTATTATGTGAAATGTAAAAAATACCGGTGATTGTAAAATTGCCGGTATTTTTTGTTGCGCAGGTGTTACTGTATCATACGGAATTTTCTGAACTGAAAATTCCGTATGATACAGTAACGCTTAGGTATATCAGGAGGCATTGATTACAGACTTGAGATAATAGACAAGAAGGCTTATAATATAGAGCAGAAAATGGAGGATAATACACATGTGGGGAAAAAAACGCATATCTGCCATGCTTATGGCAGTGATCGTAAGTGTGTCGGCGGGAATGTCGCAGACGGTTACCTATGCGGAACCAACGACAGATAATACTGCGGCGGCAACTGACACAGCAACGCAGCAGGCACTGACACCGGAACAGCAGGCGCAGCAGGAAGAACAGAACGTATACAATATGGAAGTCCAGTCGAATGGCTGGGAGAACTGGCCGCAGGGACCTGGAACTTATGGAGAAGCAGCAATCGTGATGGATGCAGGAACGGGAAGTATCCTGTACGCAAAGAATATCGACGAACATGAATATCCGGCAAGTATCACAAAAGTGCTGACATCACTGGTTGCTTTTAAATATGGAAAGCTGACGGATAATGTAACCTTCAGTAACGACTGTATTTCTTTTATGCAGCCGGGAGATTCGTCTGTCGGATTAAAAGAGGGAAATGTCATTTCACTGGAGCAGGCACTGTATGCAACACTTCTGGCATCGGCAAATGAAGCAGCATATGCTGTAGCAGAAAATGTCGGAACGAATGCCGGACATGATTACAACTGGTTCATCGAACAGATGAATGAGGAATGTAAAAAGCTTGGAGGCAATAATTCTAATTTTGTGAATGCCAATGGATTGCATGATGACAATCATTATACCTGTGCAAGAGATATGGCGCTGATCGGACGTGAAGTGTGGAGATACCCGGAATTTACAAAGATCTGCCAGAACCAGAGTTATACGATTCCGGCAACCGCGACGACGGAAGAGCATGTATTTGCCCAGCATCATAAGATGCTGATCGATGTGAATAAGAATTATTATGAATATGCCGTGGCAGGAAAGACCGGATATACATCCAATGCATTATCCACATTGATCACGATGGCTGATAATGGCAATATGAAACTGGTATGTGTAGTATTAAGAACACATGGGGTACACATTTATACAGATACAAGAGAACTGTTCGAGTATGCATTTAACAACTTCCAGAAGGTGAATGTTGCAGAGCAGAAGAAGCCGGAAGGCGTCAAAGAATTCATAAGTGCGGGTGAATCTAAGGAAGCACAGACATTGGAAAAAGAGAACCTGTCCGGTAATGAATATCATGTACAGGATGACGGATATGTGCTGTTGCCAAACGGCGTGGAATTCTCGGATGTGAAGCATGAAGTCACAGATGTGGATCAGAAGAGTGGAGAAGGTACGATTAAGTATACCTATGACGGACACGAAGTAGGAAGTGCAACGGCAGTATTTACAAAGTCATATCTTAAGAAACTGTCGGATGAGGAAAAGTCCGTGGATTCTAAGAGTGCTAATGTGGATAACTCTGAGAATAATAAGAGCTCTGGTGGAAAACATTTTATAAAGCAGATCGAGAGCAAGATTCAGAAAGCATGGAAGCTATATCAGAAGAAATATTATGAAAAACCATTGAAGGTCAGAAGAATCATTGCCGCAGAGGAAGTGCTGTTAGTTGTTCTGATCCTGGCTTTTATCATATCATTGCTTCGCAGACGCAAATAAATCCTATTAAAAAAGGTAAAACCCCTTGACGGATTTTGCAGTTGTTGCATATAATAAGGAATGTGAAAAACGCTGACGAAGACAGTAAGATATAACAGAACGCAATAGCGAGCCGGGGATGGTGGAAGTCCGGTACAAGTAAGATATATCTGAATATCACTTCTGAGTTGCAGATTTTGAA
>NZ_CAKRAH010000059.1 GCF_934294775.1 uncultured Dorea sp. | reverse complement strand
CTGCGCGATCACTGCCGAACCGATAAATGTACCAGTCATAACAAATACACCGATCAGAATCATTTTCCATCTCTGTTTTGCAAATGTACCCACAAAAACGTGAAAATGGCTTTTTTAGTGTCTTTCATGGCTCTTTGGAAATATATAATCAAAAAAAGTGTTACATTAATTACATTCTTGATAAACAGAATACGTAATTAACGTAACACTTTTTATATACATATATTTTTCCTTTCCGGGTAAGCGTCCCAGTTACGCCTGCTACTGTTTCATACACTACCGCATGCCAATCACGACATGAGAAAGCGCTGGTATCCTGTTTGCAGCGTTTTTTGGCGCTGCAAACAGGATACCAGCGCTTTCTCATGGACCGGGAGGTCTCAATGAAATAGTGTATTAAACAACAAGATATTCTTTCTCCACCAACTCCCATATCTCATCTCTTCCCTGCTTCGTAACGGAAGAAAATGGAATCACAACTGTTCCAGGCAGTACTCCCAGACCCTCTTTTACGATCTTGATCTGCTTGTCTTTCTGGCTTCTTTTGATCTTATCAAGTTTTGTAGCTATGATCACCGGATTAAATCCCTGGGATACGATCCACTCATACATCATCTTATCATTTCCAGACGGTTTGTGGCGGATATCGATCAGAAGGAATACTACCTTCAACTGCTTTGAGCCATGAAGGTACCGCTCGATCAGCTGTCCCCATTTGATCTTCTCCTGTTCGGATACTTTCGCATATCCATATCCCGGGAGATCCACCAGATATAATTCCTCATTGATGTTATAAAAATTGATTGTCTGTGTCTTTCCCGGTGTGGCCGATATTCTTGCATATGATTTGCGGTTCATGAGCGCATTGATCAGTGATGATTTTCCTACATTGGATTTTCCCGCAAATGCAATCTCCGGCAATGTATTTTCCGGAAGTTTGCTGGTAATTCCACATACGGTTTCCAGATTAATATTTCTGATTATCATATTGTCTCCTTTTATTCATCTCCTGACCTCTGCCAGAAGATCTGACTATATCAGTGCTTCTTTCAGCACTTCATCCATGTGTGTTACAAATTTGATTTCCAGACCTTTGGTTATCTCGGTAGAAATTTCTTCTACGTCTCTTTCATTCTTAACCGGGACAAGCACCGTCTTAATTCCCGCATTTTTTGCAGCAAGCAGCTTTTCTTTCAGACCACCGATTGGAAGTACTCTTCCGCGAAGTGTAATCTCACCTGTCATTGCCAGATCTGCACGGACTTTTCTTCCTGTTACTGCCGACATGATCGCTGTTGCCATTGTAATACCGGCTGATGGACCGTCCTTTGGAACTGCACCTTCCGGAATATGGATATGTATGTCGTGTTTTTTAAAGAAATCTTCCGCAATCTCATGCTCTTTGCTTACCGAACGGATATAACTGATTCCGGTTCTTGCAGATTCCTTCATTACATCTCCAAGCTGTCCTGTCAGAAGGATTTCTCCTTCTCCCGGCATTACATTTACTTCAATCTGAAGTGTATCACCACCGACACTTGTCCATGCAAGTCCACGTACAATACCTACTTCATCCTCTTCGTTTGCCATCTGATAGCTGTACAGTTCTTTTCCAAGATAATGTTCCAGATTGCGTTCTGTCACATGTACAGATTTTTTCTTCTTTTCGAGAATTTCCATTGCAGCCTTTCTGCAGATATCACCGATTTTTCTCTCCAGCTGTCTGACTCCGGCTTCCTTCGTATAGTTTCTTGCCATTTTCCAGATTGCATTCTTACTGATTGTAAGCTGTTCCTGCTTTAATCCATGCTTTTCAATCTGTTTTGGCACCAGATGCTCCTGTGCGATATGCAGTTTTTCATTTTCTGTATAACTCGTAACTTCAATCACTTCCATACGGTCCAGAAGTGGTCTTGGAATCGTCTGCAGACTGTTGGCTGTCGTGATAAACAACACTTCCGAAAGATCCATCGGAACTTCCAGATAATGATCTACAAATTTATTATTCTGCTCGCCGTCTAATACTTCCAGAAGGGCAGAAAATGTATCTCCTTTGTAATCATTGCTGACTTTATCAATCTCATCCAGAAGCATCAGCGGATTCTTTACGCCGGCCTGTTTCATTCCCTTTGCAATTCTTCCAGGCATTGCCCCTACATAGGTCTTTCTATGACCACGGATTTCTGCCTCATCACGGACTCCGCCAAGTGAAATTCTGACATATGGCTTCTTCAATGCCCTGGAAAGTGATTTTGCAATCGATGTCTTACCGGTTCCCGGAGGTCCCACCAGACAGATGATCGGCGCTTCCCCTTTCCTGGTCAGGGCACGTACTGCCAGATATTCCAATACTCTTTCTTTTACCTTTTCAAGACCATAATGATCTTCATCCAGTACTTTTCTGGCAAATGCAATATCTTTATGCTCTTTACAAGTCTTATCCCACGGCATTTCCAGCATCGTCTCGATATATGTGCGTATTACGCCAACCTCAGCCGGGGAATTCATAGAATTGCGGAATCTCTTGATCTCTTTGTTCAGTTTTTCTTTTACTTCTTTTGTAGCTTTCAATGCATCGGAAGCCGCCTGGAATTCATCCGCATCAGACAGGGTATTGTCATCCCCCAGTTCTTCGCGGATCAGCTTCATCTCTTCACGCAGGATATATTCCCGCTGGTTTTTATCTACACGTTCCCTGACTTTGCTTTGAATCTCTTCTTTTACCTTCTGGGCCTGAATCTCATTTACAATCTTGTAAACCAGCAGTTCATACCGCTTCATAAGATTTGTCTCTTCCAGTAATTCCTGCGCATCTTCAAATGAAAATGGCATATTCGCACCAATGACATCTACAAGCTTCTTCAGATCATGGATCATATCTACCTGCATTCCAAGTTCTTTCGAAAGCTTTGGATTCTTTAACAGATATTCTTTGAATACATCCTGCAATCCTCTCAGCATTGCTTCCAGATTCATCGGGCTTTCTTCTGTTCTTTCTTCTTCCACTTCTTCATCATCCGGCAATTCTACTACCGTTGCCTGAAGATATGGAACTTCTGTATCCAGCCTTACAAGACTTGCTCTTGCCTCACCGGACACCAGCACGCGGCTCATTTGCTTTGGTAATTTTACAACCTGCCGTATGGTAACCACGCAGCCCACCAGATAGACATCCTCAGCACCAGGCTCTTCTATTTCCAGATCCTTCTGTGCACTGACGAATAACTTCTGGCCATTTTTTACTGCTTCCTCAATGGCTAACAGTGACTTTTCCCTGCTTACGTCAAAATGTCTGACTTCTTCTGGCAGTATCGTAAGTCCACGCAGTGCCACCATTGGCAAAGTATACATTTCTCCTATCATATATTTACACTCCTGTTCATCAGCTTACTGTATCTAAAGAACCCGCCACCTACAGGATCTGCCACCTACAGAATCTGCCACTGGCAGCTCCTTACAGATGTTTTTGACAACTGGCAGTTCCTTGTGGCTGCTTTCACAACTGGCAGCTTCCTTCGAACGCTTGCGATAAAATCAGCGGGTACAATATTTCTTCGCACCCGCCGTCCTTAATTTCTTTATGCACTTTCCGAAGCAGCCTCTTCATGTTCACATATCGGCTCTCCGGTTCCTTTTACAACATCCTCTGTGATGCGGCACGATTTCAATGTCTCATCGGATGGTGCTTTATACATGATATCCATCATGATACTTTCCATAATTGCACGCAGACCTCTGGCTCCTGTTTTTCTCTTCAGAGAAGTCTCTGCAATTGCTTCCAGTGCTTTATCATCAAATGTAAGCTGAACGCCGTCCAGCTCCAGCATCTTCTGATACTGTTTGGTCAATGCATTCTTCGGTTCTGTAAGAATCTTCACCAGTGCATCTTTATCCAGCATCTCTAATGCTACCGTTACCGGCACACGTCCTACAAGTTCCGGAATCAGACCAAATTTTACAAGATCCTGTGGTAAAATCTGCTGAAGCAGTCTGTCTACATCGTCTTCATGCTTCTGTGCGATCTCCGCATTGAATCCGATTGATTTCTGATCAATACGTTTTTCAACGATCTTTTCAATCCCTTCAAACGCACCACCACAGATAAATAAAATATTTGTTGTATCGATCTGTATCATCTCCTGGTGTGGATGCTTTCTTCCTCCCTGCGGAGGTACATTTGCAACCGTTCCCTCAACAATCTTAAGAAGCGCCTGCTGTACACCCTCACCGGATACATCTCTTGTGATTGAAGGATTCTCAGACTTACGTGTAATCTTGTCAATCTCATCGATATAGATGATTCCGTACTCTGCACGTTCGATATCTCCATCTGCAGCCTGGATAATCTTCAGAAGAATGTTCTCAACATCCTCTCCGACATATCCGGCCTCTGTCAATGCTGTCGCATCAGCAATTGCAAATGGCACTCCCAGAATTTTTGCAAGAGTCTGCGCAAGAAGTGTCTTACCACATCCTGTAGGTCCAAGCATAAGAATATTACTCTTTCCAAGCTCTACTCCCATGTCTTTTCCGGACATCACTCTCTTATAATGATTGTATACGGCTACCGACAATACTTTTTTAGCCTCATCCTGACCGATTACATATTCATCCAGGAATTTTTTGATCTCTTCCGGCTTTAAAAGATTGATATCCGAGAACGGATTCCATTCTCTTCCGTTCTCGTATTCAAATTCTTCTTCTATAATCTCTGCGCAGACATCTACACACTCATCACAGATATATGCACCATTCGGTCCTGCGATCAGTTTTCGAACCTGATTCTGCGTCTTGTTACAGAACGAGCATCTTACCTGATCATCGTTCTTTCCTACCATACTCTTCACCTCGTCTAAGGACGACCTTAGCGGCTCTTGATGACTTCGTCAATCAGACCATATGCTTTTGCTTCTTCTGCAGTCATGAAATTATCTCTTTCTGTATCTGCATTGATCACCTCTAATGGCTGTCCTGTATTTTCTGCCAGAATCTGATTCAGTTTCTGACGGGTCTTTAAGATATGATCTGCTGCGATCTGAATCTCTGTTGCCTGTCCCTGAGCTCCACCAAGTGGCTGATGGATCATAATCTCAGAGTTTGGAAGTGCAAGTCTCTTGCCCTTTGTTCCACCTGTAAGAAGGAATGAGCCCATACTTGCAGCCATGCCGATACAGATAGTTTCAATATCGCATTTGATATACTGCATGGTATCATAAATTGCCATTCCGGCTGTTACAGAGCCTCCCGGGCTGTTGATGTACAGATGGATATCCTTTTCCGGATCTTCCGCCTCCAGAAACAGAAGCTGTGCAACGATCACGCTTGCCGATGCATCTGTAACTTCTTCCCCAAGAAATATAATTCTGTCTTTCAATAATCTTGAATAGATGTCGTAAGAACGTTCTCCACGGCTTGTCTGTTCAATGACATAAGGTACTAAACTCATGTATATGCCTCCTGACTATACTATGTTATCTGACGTTCTTATTTCTCTACTGCATTTTCTACAAGGAATGTAACAGCTTCCTGAACTGCCAGATCTTCCTTCATCTGTTTTTTCTCGTTCTCACCCATGAATTCTTTGAGTTTTTCAACTTCCATGTTGTAAGATTCTGCCATCTTAGCGAGTTCTTCATCTAATTTTTCATCAGAGATTTCGATATTCTCAGCTTTTGCAATTGCCTCGAGAACAAGACGTGTCTCAATTCTCTTGATTGCCTGTGGTTTCATATCTTCCATCATCTTCTCAGCTGTAAGTCCAGTAAACTGGAAGTACTGCTCAAGAGTGATTCCCTGAGACTGGATTCTCTGTGCGAAATCTTCAACCATCTGAGTTGTCTGTGTCTCGATCATTGGCTGTGGAATCTCATATTCTGCATTCTTAACAGCCTGCTCTACAGCCTGGTCTTCCTGTTTTCTCTTACCTTCTGTAGCTTTGTTCTCTTTAATCTTAGCTTTTACGTCAGCTTTGTATTCATCTAATGTATCGAATTCAGATACTTCTGCTGCAAATTCATCATCGATCTCTGGAAGTTCTTTTGCTTTGATCTCATGAACTGTGCATTTGAATACCGCTTCTTTTCCTTTTAATTCTTCTGCATGGTAATCTTCTGGGAAAGTAACTTTTACTTCTACTTCTTTCTCAGCTTCAGCACCAACTAACTGCTCTTCGAATCCTGGAATGAATGATCCAGAACCAATTGTCAGTGGATAGTTTTCTCCTTTTCCACCTTCGAATGCTTCTCCATCTACAAATCCTTCGAAGTCAAGAATTACTTCATCACCATCTGCTACCGGACGGTCTGTAACTACAACTTCTCTTGCGTTCTTCTCAGCTTCTTCCTGGATCTTAGCTTCTACTTCTTTCTGTGTTACACGTGTAGACACTTTGTCTACTTCCAGTCCCTTGTACTCGCCAAGTTTTACTTCTGGTTTTGTTGCAACATCAGCTGTGAAGATGAAAGATTTTCCTTTTTCGATCTGTACGATGTTGATTTCTGGTCTTGAAACGATATCAAGTTCGCACTCATCATAAGCTTCAGAATAAGCCTTTGGAATCAGTGCATTTGCAGCATCATCGTAGAAGATCTCTGGTCCATACATTTTTTCGATCATCTGTCTCGGAACTTTTCCTTTACGGAATCCCGGCATAGAGATCTTATTCTTCTGCTTCATATATGCACTCTGAAGCGCTTTTTCTAAATCATCGGCTGGAACTTCAATAGTAAGTTTCGCCATGTTTTTTTCTAATTTTTCTACCTGTAAACTCATTTACTATTTCCTCCTGTTTCTAACCCGCCTCATGGGTAGCGGAAAAAAAGCGGGTATACTACAATACATTCACCACAGAAGTATAACACAAACTTCTGTAAATATCTAGTCCCCGTTTTTATCTAAATACGGTATTTTTCCGCTTTTTTCCTATATAAATGTCGTGATAACTTATAAATTCTGTAATAACCACTTAATATACGATCGACTCTTCTATTTCTTTTGCTTTTTCTGCACCTTCAAGTACTTCTATCAACTTTAATGCAAAGTCGATTGCTGTTCCGGCTCCCTGGCTTGTAATGATATTGCCATCGATTACAACTGCCGTACGGATAAGCGTTGCACCCTCGATCTGATCCATCACACCCGGATAACATGTCACATGCTTTCCATCCAGGATACCAAGATTACTGAGAACCGTCGGTGCGGCACAGATGGCTCCTACAAACCTTCCCTCATCCGCATACTTTCTCACTACATGTCTGACCCCTGCATGATCATTCAGATTCAATGTTCCCGGCATACCTCCCGGAAGCACAACCATATCAAATTCCGAAAAATCCACTTCATCAAACAAAGCCTCCGTCTGCACATTGATTCCATGTGCTCCGTGAACCATATAATCATCTGTAATGGAAATGGTATCTACATATATCTTCGCACGTCTCAACAAATCAATCACTGCCAGACCTTCAATCTCCTCAAATCCATCTGCTAAAAACACACATACTTTTTTCATAGCTTTCACCTTCCTTCTAACACACTGTTCCTACTGTATCATATGGAATTTTCCATTCAAAAAATTCCTGTCTGCGAAACTGTAATCCACAGACGCTATTGCATAGATATTTTCATAGATATTTTAAATATATCACCGTTTACTTTTTCTGTAAACCGTTGTATCATAAATGTTACTATTAACCTGAAGCGTATCTAAAAAGCGCTTTCTGCAAGATATCAGAAAGTAATTCATGTATCCTGAATACTTTTCTGACAAAAAACAAAAAAGGAGAATTCTCACATGGAAATAGAACGCAAATATCTAATCAAAACATTACCGGACAACTTAGATTCCTTTCACTGCCGTATCCTGGAACAGGGATATCTGAACACAAATCCGGTCGTACGTATCCGTCGCGACAATGACAAATATGAACTCACTTACAAATCCTCCGGTCTTATGGCACGACAGGAATATAATCTTCCTCTCGACCAGGAGTCTTATGAACACATGCTCACCAAGATTGACGGACGTCTGATCCAGAAGAAACGTTATATGATCCCTCTTGACCCGGAACTGACCGCAGAGCTTGATATTTTTGAAGGATCTCTTGCCCCGCTTATGCTGGTGGAAGTGGAATTTCCTACAGAAGAAGCTGCAAATACTTTTACCGCACCAGAGTGGTTCGGAGAAGACGTAACATTTTCCGGCAAATATCACAACAGCTATCTCAGTCAGATGAAGTAATATAGAAAGCTTGCCACTTGCCCGGGCCTCCGCAGGGAACCGCCAGTGAACAGTAACACTTATCTTTCATGCTTAGATATCAAAAAGCAACACTTTGTTGCTTTTTATTATTATGTTACTTATCGACGCATATCATATCTATTTCACGGGCATATTGCTATACTAATCAAATACATGACACATGCGGAGGTTAGATATGGCAAATTTACAGCTGGCCAGAAATTTACGCTTTCTCAGGAAGAAAAATCATCTCAATCAGGAAGATCTCGCAAATATGCTGAGTATCTCCAGACAGGCATATTGTAATTATGAAAACAGCAGCCGGACACCAGATATTGAAAATCTGGTTATTCTGGCTGCTCATTTTCATATTTCCCTGGACCAGCTGATTCTCCATGATCTGGAAGACGAAGCTCTCCTGGATTCCTCTTCTTTCTCTTCTGCTATCCACGAAACACCCACTCCATATCTTCATGCCCAGACCGGCACTTTAACAGAATCTTCTATAAGTACGGATACTTTCCTTGCTTCTCATGCTAAAGGAATCGAAAAAAATACCGGCAACTATATCTATCTTTCTTCCGAAGAATTAGATACGGTTCTTACACTCCGTTCTACTTCTCCGGAGACAAGACAGATCGTCACCGGTTTTCTTAATAACAGTTCCCGCCGTTAATTCACTTCTTAAGCTCCTAACGCAAATCCATCATGAACCGCATTCATCGCTTTTTCAATATCATCTTCCGGTACCAGCACTGTGATACGGATCTCAGATGTTGAAATCATATTGATATTGACTCTGGAATTATATAAAGATTCGAACATCTTTGCAGCAACACCAGGGTTACTCATCATTCCAGCTCCAACGATCGACAGTTTTGCAACCTTTTCGTTCCATGTAATCTCTTTGATCGTCAGTCTTTCTTTATTTTCATTCAACACTTCCAGTGCATGTTCCAGATCATCAGAAGCAACCGTAAAGGAAATATCCTTTGTTCCATCTCTTCCTACTGACTGAAGAATAATATCTACGTTAATATTATTTGCTGCCAGTGTATTGAATACAGCAAAAGCTTTTCCCGGTGTATCCTCTACTCCAAGTACAGAGATTCTGACTGTATCTTTATCTGCAGCCACACCTGTAACCAGTAATTTTTCCATGTTTGACCCCTCCTTGACTACGGTACCTTCTGAACGGTTCAAGCTTGACCGCACAACTAATTCTACATTATATTTTTTTGCCATCTCTACAGAACGGTTGTGAAGAACTTTTGCCCCAAGACTTGCCAGTTCCAGCATCTCATCATAAGTAACTGCATCCAGCTTCTTTGCAGTCTTTACAACTCTTGGATCTGCTGTATACACACCGTCTACATCTGTATAAATCTCACATTTATCAGCATGAAGTACTGCTGCCAGCGCAACTGCTGTTGTATCTGATCCCCCACGTCCCAGTGTCGTAATATCATCATACTTATTCACGCCCTGGAATCCTGTTACGATTACGATCTTTCTGGAATCCAGTTCATGCATGATTCTCTCTGTATCAACTCTTTTGAATCTTGCATTACCATAGCGTGATGTAGAGTGCATCATAACCTGGAATGCGTTCAAAGACACGGCCGGCACATCCAGTGCCTGCATTGCCATGGCCATCAGTGATACCGATACCTGCTCACCTGTTGTAAGCAGCATATCCAGTTCTCTTTTCTTAGCCTGTGGATTGATCGTATTTGCAAGTGCGATCAGATCATCTGTTGTATCTCCCATAGCCGAAAGTACTACGACTACATCATGTCCGGCTTTATAGTCTTCAATACAGCGTTTTGCTACATTGAAGATTCTTTCTTTATTGGCTACCGAGCTTCCGCCAAATTTTTTTACTATTAACATGTTTCCTCCTGTGACAGACCAGTTTATTAATCCTGAATACGAATCATATGTACAATCTGCTCTTTGTAAAGTTTTGATCTGGTCTCATAATCCCCTTCCATCATGACAGGGGTTACAAATCCGAATTCACCTTCCAGTTCTGGAACTTTTACAACCTCAATCTCTCCAAATGAATCTTTCAGCTGTGGAACCAGTTCCTGTTCGTCTCCCTTAATTCTGACAAAGAATCTTCTCTTGGAATCTGCCTTGTCTTCCAGCTTGAGTTTTTCTTCTTTCCACATCGTCATGATATTGCGGTTCAGATGTTTTGCTTCATCCACAACATCTGCTACTACAGCACTGGCCGTCGGAAGTTTTCCGGCACCGCTTCCATAGAACATCGCATCCCCAAGCACATTACCATGTACAAAAATTGCATTGAAGACATCATTTACATTATAAAGCGGATGTTCCGGATATAACATACATGGTGCAACAATCGCATGCAGTCTGTTACCTGCATAACGTCTGCTGGATGCCAGAAGTTTGATCGTTGTTCCGAGCGCTTTTGCATATTTCATATCTTCTACTGTGATCTCTGTAATTCCTTCACAATAGATATCTTCAAAATCCACCTGCTGGCCAGAAATCAGAGAAGAAAGGATTGCAATCTTACGGCACGCATCAAAACCTTCTACGTCAGCTTCCGGATTACGTTCTGCATATCCATTCGCCTGCGCTTCTTTTAATACAGTATCGTAATCTGCCCCTTCATAGAACATTTTAGAAAGCATATAGTTCGTTGTACCGTTCAGGATTCCTGTGATTTCTTCAATCTCATCAGCTGTCAGTGAAGAATTCAGTGGACGGATGATCGGGATACCGCCGCCTACACTTGCTTCAAATAAGAAGTTGATATTGTGCTCCGCTGCGATAGACAGAAGCTCTGCACCGTGTTTTGCCACAAGTGCCTTGTTCGAAGTAGCTACGCTTTTTCCTGCCTGCAGACATCTTTTTACAAATGTATAGGCCGGCTCAATTCCGCCCATTACTTCTACCACAATCTGTACATCATCATCAGAAACAATCGTCTCAAAATCATGCACGATCTTTTCCTGTACCGGATCTCCAGGAAAATCCTTCATATCCAGTACATATTTGACATTCAGCTCGTCACCGATCCGCTGATTGATACGGGCTCCATTGGTATTAATAACCTCTACAACCCCGGAACCAACGGTTCCGTAACCCATTACTGCTATATTGATCATATATTCCCTCCCTTTCGTCTAGCCGTTTGCTATCTTTTTCAGATATGCATTGATGAATCCATCGATATCTCCATCCATCACGGCATTCACATTACTGTTTTCCTCATTCGTACGGTGATCTTTCACCAGTGTATATGGCTGCATAACATAGGATCTGATCTGATTTCCAAATCCGATGTCCTTAACTTCACCTCGGATATCAGACACTTTATCTGCCTGTTCCTGTTCTTTCATAAGCTGCAGTTTTGCTTTTAACATCTGCATCGCTTTTTCTTTATTGTGATGCTGCGACCGTTCATTCTGGCACTGTACCACAATTCCGGTCGGCAGATGCGTAATACGGATCGCCGATGATGTCTTATTGACATGCTGTCCACCGGCACCACTTGCACGGTATGTGTCGATCTTCAGATCATCGTCTGCGATCTCTATATCGATATCATCTTTCAGATCCGGCAGTACATCACAGGAAGCAAACGATGTCTGACGCTTTCCTGCTGAATTAAACGGTGAAATACGTACCAGTCTGTGTACACCTTTTTCAGACTTCAGGTATCCATAAGCATTTTCACCATTTACTTCAAATGTAACTGCTTTGATTCCGGCAATATCCCCGTCCAGAAAATCCAGCACCTGTAAGGTAAATCCCTTTTTTTCTGCCCAGCGGCTGTACATACGGTACAGCATACCTGCCCAGTCACAGGATTCAGTTCCTCCAGCTCCCGCATGAATCGTCATGATCGCATTGCAGGAATCATACTCTCCGGATAAAAGAGTCTGGATCTTGAGTTTTTCAAACACTTCTTCAAATGCATGAATTTCCTCTTCCAGCTCTTTTACCATCCCCGGATCTTCATCTTCATATCCCATCTCGATCAGAAGATTGATATCTTCATAAGAATGATAGAGACCATGTATCGTATCTACCTGTTCTTTCAGATTTTTCAGTTCTTTCATCAGTTCCTGTGATTCTTCCGGATTGTCCCAGAATCCAGGTTCTTCTATTTTACGTTCCAGTTCTTCGATTCTTCGTTCTTTGCCTGCAACGTCAAAGTGAATCCCTCATTTCGGCAAGAGGTTCTTCGTAAGCGTTCATTATCGTTTTGAACTGATCTAACTCAACCACATTTCCACCTCTTTCTTCTTATTTTAATGTCTTATTTGCCGGTACAGCCCTACTTACGTCCGCAGCACTGTTTGTATTTTTTACCGCTTCCGCACGGGCACGGATCATTCGGATATACTTTCTTTTCTGCACGTTTCTTTGGTTCACGTACCCCGGTATCATCTTTATTGGTTCCGGTTACTTTTGCAACCTGCTCTCTTTCTACCTTCTGTTCCAGTTTGACATGCAGGATGGTACGTACAGTATCTTCTTCGATAGCTCTTGTCATCTCATCAAACATCTCATAACCGATCATCTTGTATTCTACTTTCGGATCTCTCTGACCATAAGCCTGAAGACCGATTCCCTGACGCAGCTGGTCCATATCATCGATATGATCCATCCATTTTGCATCAATAACTTTCAGAAGAACGACACGTTCGATCTCACGCATATGCTCTGGTTCCGGGAACTCTGATTCTTTTGCTTCGTAAACCTTTGCTGCACGCTCTTTGAGCATGTGTTTTAATTCTTTCTGGCTGATATTCTTGATATCTTCTTCTGTGATCACTTCCATCGGAATTGTGTTGCGGATTGTCAGATTTAACTCTGTCAGATTCCATTCATCATAATCCTGTTCCGGATTGATCACCATATCTACTACATTTTCCACATAGTTATTCATCATATGGAAAATGGAATCACGCATGTTGTCTCCATCCAGTACATGGCGTCTTTCTTCGTAAATGATCTCTCTTTGTTCGTTCATAACCTGGTCGTATTCTAACAGGTTCTTACGGATTCCAAAGTTATTGCTTTCGATCTTCTCCTGTGCTTTTTCAATTGCGCTGGAAAGCATCTTATGCTCAATCTGTTCCCCGTCTTCTACACCAAGGGCACTGAATACGCTCATCAGACGTTCTGAACCAAAGAGTCTCATCAGATCATCTTCCAGCGAAATGTAGAATCTGGATTCTCCCGGGTCTCCCTGACGTCCGGAACGTCCACGCAGCTGGTTATCGATACGTCTGGATTCATGGCGTTCTGTACCGATGATCTTAAGTCCACCGGCTGCTTTTGCCTCGTCATCCAGCTTGATATCCGTACCACGGCCGGCCATGTTTGTAGCGATCGTAACGGCATCATGCACACCTGCCTGGGCTACAATCTCAGCCTCTAATTCGTGGAATTTAGCATTCAATACATTATGTTTGATTCCACGGCGCTTTAACATACCGCTTAACAGCTCTGAATTATCAATTGTAATTGTACCAACCAGTACCGGCTGATGCTTTGCATGTGCTTCTTCGATTGCATCACATACGGCTCTGAATTTTTCTTTCTGTGTTTTGTATACTGCGTCTTCCAGGTCTTTACGGATAACCGGAACATTGGTAGGAATTTCGATAACGTCCATACCGTAAATCTCACGGAACTCTTTTTCTTCTGTCAGGGCAGTACCTGTCATACCGGATTTCTTTGTATATTTATTAAATAAGTTCTGGAATGTAATCGTTGCAAGAGTCTTGCTTTCTCTCTTAACTTTTACATGTTCTTTTGCTTCGATTGCCTGATGCAGACCATCGGAGTAACGGCGTCCCGGCATGATACGTCCGGTAAATTCATCAACGATCAGTACTTCATCATCTTTTACTACATAATCTTTGTCACGGAACATCAGGTTATGTGCACGCAGTGCCAGGATAATGTTATGCTGGATCTCCAGGTTCTCTGAATCCGCCAGGTTCTCGATATGGAAGAATTTTTCAACTTTTTTAACACCGTCTTCTGTAAGGTTGATATTCTTTTCCTTCTCATTAACGATGAAATCTCCGGTCTCTTCGATGTCTTCACCCATGATGGCATTCATCTTGGTAAATTCGCCACTGGCTTCACCACGCTCTAACTGGCGCGCCAGGATATCGCATGCTTCATAAAGCTTTGTAGACTTATCACTCTGTCCGGAAATGATCAGAGGGGTTCTCGCCTCATCGATCAGTACAGAGTCAACCTCATCGATCAGCGCATAGTTCAGACCACGCTGTACCAGCTGTTCTTTATAAATAACCATGTTATCTCTCAGATAATCAAATCCCAGTTCGTTATTGGTTACATAAGTGATATCACAGTCATATGCTGCACGTCTTTCATCATTATCCATGCTGTTCAGTACAACGCCGACAGTCAGTCCCAGGAATTCATGTACCTGCCCCATCCACTCAGCATCACGCTTTGCCAGATAATCATTGACTGTTACAACATGTACCCCTTTTCCATCCAGGGCATTCAGATAGGAAGGAAGTGTCGCTACCAGGGTCTTACCTTCACCAGTCTTCATCTCAGCGATACGTCCCTGATGCAGGATAATACCACCGATGATCTGTACGCGGTAATGTTTCATTCCCAGTACACGGCTTGCAGCTTCTCTTACTACCGCATATGCTTCTGGGAGAATATCATCTAAAGTTTCGCCTTTTTCCAGACGTTCCTTGAATTCTTTTGTCTTTCCTTTGAGTTCCTCATCAGACAGCTTCTGCATCTCCTCATCCATTGCAAGAACTGCATCGGCGATCGGGTAAACTCGTTTCAACTCATTTTGGCTATGAGTTCCAAATATTTTCTGTATAATATTCATTCGCTATGTGCTCCTTATTACTGATTATGGACGCAATACGACCACTCTATTCCCCATTTTATCACTATCCAAACTTCAATTCAACCGATTTATAAAGTGTTAACACATTATTAACCACCTGTTTAGAACCGGTAATTCCGGATTGTCTGATACGGGATCTTTCCTCCGAAGATATCCAGAGCACTTCCAATCGTAAAATCAATCTTTCCTTTTCCGATTTCGCGGATTTTTTCAAGGTCTTCCAGCGAGCTGATACCGCCTGCATATGTAACCGGGATCTTCGTTTCTTTACTTAATATTTCAATCAGTTCACTTTCAATTCCCGATGCTTTTCCTTCTACATCTACCCCGTGAACCAGGAATTCATCACAGTATCCCGATAATTTTTCCAGAATTGCTTCATCTAATACAACATTCGTAAATGTCTGCCAGCGGTCCGTTACGATATAATATTTGTCATCTTTTTTTCTACAGCTCAGATCCAGAACCACATGCTCTTTTCCGACGGCTGCACAGAGATTTTCAAGATTCTCCCACTGGATTTCTCCATTTTTAAACACATAGGAAGTCACGATCACATGACTTGCACCTGCTGCAATATACTCTGCTGCATTCTCAGCCGTGATTCCTCCGCCGATCTGCAGTCCTTCCGGATATGCCCGCAATGCTTTTAACGCCTGTTCTTTTGTCTTTGCATAATATTCGGAAGATGCCGGATTCAGCAGAATCACGTGTCCTCCGGTCAGCCCGTCTTTTTTATACATATCTGCAAAATAATCCGCCTCCTGTGTTGCAGCAAAATTCTCCACTGCCTGATCTCCCTGATCCAGAAGACTTCCGCCGACAATCTGTTTTACCTGTCCATTATGAATATCTATACATGGTCTGAATTTCATATACTCTGTTCTCCTTATCCTGTATGTTTTTACATTCTCTTTTATAATATTTCTATTTATTTTTAGTATTTTATCATACTAAAGTACCGCCGTCCAGCCAGCCTGCCGGCACTCTCCTGTGCA
>NZ_CAKRAH010000058.1 GCF_934294775.1 uncultured Dorea sp. | reverse complement strand
GGCGGCATATTAATTGTCATGCATTCGTAAGGAGTTGCCAGTGGCAAGTCCTGTAGATACCAAAGTATGCAAGAGAAGGCTGACTTCGTGCATAGTCTGACGTAATGTTACTACACGGTGACTGAAATATCTGGAATAGAATAAGACAAATATCGTCGTAGGAACCAGAATCAGTAAAATGATCGCAATATGGATCAGTGTAATCTTTCTAAGATAAGGATAAGCATCATAGTCCAGGGATGCAATATAAAACACATCATCAGAATAAGAAGTTGATAACGTTGATACGCATCCTATCACAGAATTGTCAGTATCTACCGTCATTTTACCAAGATAGTAACTCCCTCTGCCTTTTACATAATTTTCGGGAAGAGCAGTCAGGGATGAAGAAGGACTTTGATAAAAGTTCTGTCCATCATTCAGCCAGAGAGAACTTTTCAAAGAGCTGTTCTCAATCCGGTTTTTGATGTGGTTGGTGCTGACCCCCATATTTAAAATGGCAAATGTATTCGTCTTTGGAAGAAAAATACGGGTGTGCAATGTAAGTATCTGGAAATGATTGTCAAACCGGTCGGTGGATTTTTCAACGGTCCAAAATGGTGTGACGGAGGTTGAAGCTTCCTTATACCAGGGTTTTTGCATGACGGCACGGTTGACCGGATGGATGTATTCACTGTCCGGCAGCGTGTCGTTATAAGTATATACAGAGATGTCATGAATGGACACATCCTGAGCTAAAAGCGCTTTGATACTGGAAAACGAATCTTCAGCAAGTTCAGCTTCATTTTCAGTAGCAAAATTGGTGCTTAAAAGTTGTCTTAGAGCAGTGTCCTGAGACAGTATCTGTGAATTATTGTATACATTATAAGTCAGATCCAGGAGTAAAGATCTGATACGCAGATTATCGGAATGTGCCTGCTCTTTATAATGATCGGTAAGTGTGGCACGGGAATTATAGATCAGATAATTACCAAGCCCCAGAACCGGAATGAAGATTCCAATAAAAAATATGATATATAGCTGATGTCTTACTTTGATTCGTGAAAAAATATTTGATGGTCGTTTGTGTTTCATAAGGGGTGTCACCTCGTTTGAAAAATTAGCAAATATGAAGTCAGGGAAAACGTATTTTCCCTCAATTGATGTTGCGGATTGTTATTCAGTTCCTGATGTCATTATAAATATTATATAATTTTCCACAGATAAAGAAAAGTTGTAAAAATCAGACGTGTTATACAGTAATTATTAGAGAAAAAGAGGGAAAAGTTGTATTAGACAATGTAAAATGTTAGGATTATGATAGGAAAATAATAGTAGAAACGCTAATAGTTGTAAAAGAGTTTGAACCAGAAAAAATTATAATTTACAAAAATAAGCAAAAAGGAGAATGGGAAAATGGAAAAAGAAAAAATGTCATGCATCGACTGTGCGGTAAAAAACTGCAACAAAATGGATAAGACTTATCCGGACTTCTGTCTGACAACACATATGGACGAAGAAGTCTTAAAAGAGGCAATGGAATGTTACAATGAAGATGAGAATCGGAAAGTTACAATTGCGGCAGCAGAAGTGGAATATGAGAATTACTGCAAACATACCAGAGTGGAAGAAATCATGGATTTTGCAAAGAAGATAGGTGCAAAAAAGATAGGGATCGCAACCTGTGTCGGCTTATTAAAAGAAAGCCGTATTCTGGCAGATATTTTGCGAAGACACGGTTTTGAAGTGTATGGTGTCGGCTGCAAAGCAGGAACGCAGAAGAAGACATCGGTCGGAATCCCGGAATGTTGTGAAGGTGTGGGTGTTAACATGTGCAATCCGATCCTGCAGGCGAAGCTCCTGAATAAGGCAAAGACAGATCTGAACGTAGTGGTTGGACTTTGCGTGGGACATGACAGTCTGTTTTATAAATATTCCGAGGCACTGACCACAACGGCTGTGACCAAGGACCGTGTGCTTGGCCACAATCCGGTGGCTGCGCTTTATACAGCGGATAGTTATTATTCGAAGTTGAAGCAAGGGGAATAGGTTATTTATCTAATTTAATCCCAGCCAACGCCTGCGCAAATGCATTATTCACCGGCTCTTCATTCTGCTTTTGCTGCTTTTTCAGATACTTCTGAACGTCACGCTTGGATACGCCTGCGCCTTCTTTGGCGCGGCGGTTCTTGAAAGCTTCCAGCTTTTCTTTGTAGCCGCAGGAGCATACGAATGTCTCACTGTCCCCTTTCTTGATGAGTTCCATCTTCTTATGGCAGTTTGGACATCTGGCATTGCTGGTGCGGGCGATAGTCTCGCGGTAGCCGCATTCACGGTCCTGGCAGAACAGCATACGGGAGTTCTTGCCTTTGACAGAGAGCATACGCTTGCCGCAGTGCGGGCATTTTGTATTAGTCAGGTTATCGTGGCGGAAAGTTCCGTCAGAAGTCTTGATATCCTGAATTAATTCTTTTGTGTAGCTTTCGATATCTTTGATAAATACCTGCTCTTTATGTGATCCTTTGGCAATTCTGGCAAGTTCCATTTCCCAGGAAGCGGTAAGCTCCGGCTTTTTTAAGTCTTCCGGGACTAATTCCAGGAGCTGTTTTCCTTTGGAAGTCAGAAGAATCTCATTTCCCTTCTTTTCCAGCAGGAAAGAGTGGAACAACTTCTCAATGATATCGGCTCTTGTCGCTACGGTTCCGAGTCCGCCAGTTTCGCCGAGAGTCTTTCTCATCTTAGTGTCATCGGAAGACATATAACGCACCGGATTCTCCATGGCAGACAGAAGTGTTGCTTCCGTAAAACGAGCGGGAGCTTTGGTCTTACCGCTTGTGATATTCGTGCGTGTGATAGTCAGAGTGTCGCCTTTGTGGAGAACAGGGAGTGCCTGCTCGGAAGCCTTTAAGTACATATCGTTATTCTGGAAGTCCTCTCCAAAATCTTCAGAATCTTCATAATCCCCGTAAGTATCATACTGTGAAGCAGATGAGCCCGAAGATGCAGCATCGCTGTACACGGCCTTCCATCCGGCTGCTTTGATGACTTTGCCTTTTGCGGTAAATGTCTCACCTGCCGCTTCGGCTCTCAGAGTAGTCTGCTCATATTCAAATGCCGGATAGAGGACACTGATAAAACGTCGTACGACCAAATCGTAGATCTTGCGTTCATTGTTCGTCATGTGTTCCATCTGGACATATTCTTCCGTCGGGATGATCGCATGATGGTCGCTGACTTTTTTATCATCTACGAAGGCTTTGCTTGTCTTAACCGGTTTCTTTAAGAGTTCCGGAATGTATTTTTTATAAGGACCGATGTTGCAGGCTTTCAGACGTTCTTTGATCGTTGGAACAATGTCCGTACCGATATAGCGGGAATCTGTTCTTGGATAGGTGAGGACTTTGTGGTGCTCATACAGACTCTGCATGATATTTAATGTCTCTTTTGCGGAAAATCCAAAACGCTTATTGGCATCGCGCTGTAATTCCGTCAGGTCATAAAGTCCCGGGGAAGGCGTGCGTTTGGATGAGGTGTGGACGTCTGTGACGGTAAGTGTCTGGTTCTTTAATTTTTTATCGAGTCCGCTTATCAGATCTTTGTTAAAGGAGCGGAGGGAGCCGCTTTTCTTTTGCTGCCATGTCCATGTGACGAGAGAAGCTGTAGTGCCGGCAGAACCAGCGATAACAGCAGTTGTGCACCGCAGTCCATAATAATCTTCCGGTTTAAACGACCGGATCTGCTGTTCCCTGTGTGCGATCATAGCAAGAGTCGGGGTCTGTACGCGTCCACAGGAAAGCTGTGCATTATACTTACAGGTCAGTGCACGGGTAGCGTTAATTCCAACCAGCCAGTCTGCCTCGGCACGACTTCGTGCGGCATGATATAAGTCGTTATATGCACGGCCATCTTTTAAGTGGGCGAACCCTTCTTTGATTGCTTTGTCGGTAACAGAAGAGATCCACAGACGTTTGATTGGTTTATAACAGCCTGATTTATCCAGGATCCAGCGGGCAACGAGTTCGCCCTCACGACCGGCATCGGTAGCAATGATGATTTCAGAGACGTCTTTTCTGAAAAGCTGTGTCTTTACATTATGATATTGTTTGGATGTCTGTTTGATCACGACGAGTTCCCATTTCTTTGGAACCATCGGGAGATAGGACATATCCCAGGCTTTGAACTTTTTATCATATTCTTCCGGGTCGGCCAAAGTAACCAGATGACCGAGTGCCCAGGTGACGATATAATTGCTGCCTTCGATCGCACCGGAAATGTTCTTGTGACAGCCGAGAACACGGGCGATATCGCGGGCAACGGATGGCTTTTCAGCCAGTACGAGTGATTTCATATATATACTCCTTTCAGATATAGAAAAACCCCGAAAACATGATGTTTCCGAGGTTATATAAGAGGCGCCAACCAGATTTGAACTGGTGATAGAGGTGTTGCAGACCTTTGCCTTACCACTTGGCTATGGCGCCATGCCTTACGTACTGTTAAGTATAACAAATACGTAAGATGAAGTCAAGAAAATCTGTATGTTAAAATCCAAGATCTTCATTTACCAGAATGACTTTGATGCGCTGCGGTGTCTTGGAATATCTGGTGATCAGGATCTGACAGCAGATCGTATCCGGTGTTTTGCAGTCGAAACAGGCACCTGTTTTGCAGCAAGGGGTGCTCAGGTTGAAACGCTGTGCGTTGATTGGAGCGGCTTCATTTCTTGCACGGGACATGGCAGAATCTACATCGCGTGTAACTTTATTCATTCCGATGATCATCAACACATTCCGTGGTCCGGCAGCGATAGAGGATACACGGTTGGAATGTCCGTCGATATTGATCATAATCCCATCTTCCGTGATCGCATTTGCACTGGTCAGGAAGTAGTCACAGTCATATGCCGCAAGCTCGATCTTGCGCTTATCTTCCGGTGTCGGTGCAGTATCGCGGTTGTATACCTGATAATTTCCCTGACAGACAGCTTCTTTTAAGCCGATTTCATTAACAGACATGGAACCGCCCCAGGAGATGCTGCTTCCTTCCGGGATTAATTCCAATGCTTTCTTCAGAGCCTCTTCTTTGGAGTCTGTATAATAAGCTTCCATGTTGCGGGCTGTAAGTTCTTTTACAATCTTTGCGCCTAACATCTGGTTTCGTTTGATTCGATTCTGATCCATAATGAATCCCTCCCACGTTTATATTGTTTAGATATTTCTACCTGAAATTATAACACAGATTCAGGTCTGCGGTCTTTGAAATCACGCAGAAGATGAGAAAATGAACATTTATATACTGCGCTTTTCCAGTCTTAAAATATAAAAAGAGAGCATGATGTTTGTCCGGTTCTCATTGGTCAGGATATCATAATCCAAAAGTTCTTTTATCTTATTCAGTTTGTACGACAGCGTATTCTTATGGCAATAAAGTGCATCTGCGGTATGGATGATGCTACAGTTATGATCAAAGTAGACTTCCAGGATATGCAGATAATCGGTATGATGCACAGCGTCATAGTCCAGAAGCGGGCCAAGTGTGGAGTTCAGAAAATCTGCTGTCAAAGATTGATTGCGGATATCGGCCAGAAGTTTGTATACACCAAGCTTATCGTACTCAAGGAAGTTCTTAGGAAGAGCGGTTTTGGTAAGCTGATAGGCGGTAAATGCAGTCTCGTAAGAGCGGTGGATGTCTGTGAGTTGCGAGACCGTAGTTCCGATCCCGGCATAGACATCGGAGTTATTCTGACAGACATCGTGGAGCTTCTGAGATATATCATTTACAGATTCACCGGCAAACAATACGATCAGATGGTTCCCTTCTTCATATACGATCCCTTTAGACATGAAATAACGGATCTTCTTTTCCAGCTGTTCCAGGTAAGAATTACCGGAATCACTGTCATAAGTGTGGCAGCTGAGCATGAGGACGGTATAGTTCATATCGCGGAAGAAGCCATTGCTCTCCAGAGGATTCAGATAGGAGTCTTCATTCTCAGGGTAATAGATCGCATTTTTCAAAGCGGCGGCAAGACTGGTCTCGCGGTGTTCGTTTTTTAACAGAATCTCAGAAAAGATCCGCATGATATCGATGAACGGAGTGTCCCAGGAAGTGGAGAACAGCGGAAGTTGTATCTCGTTGCAATAGTCGATAATCTTCTGAGAAAATGCAGGACGCGATTTTACAGAGATGATCAGTCCGCTGGCGTGTGCATCTTTCAATGATTTTAAAAACTCTTTCAGCCAGTCCTGAGAGGTAAAATTCAGGCCGGAGTTAAAGATCAGCTCATCACCGTGGAGCAGATGGGAGAATTCCCCCTGTTCTACGGTATGGATCCAGGTTACTTCTTTATCAAAAAAACTATTGGTATGAAGGATGACATCAAATTGGTTGTTAATTGCTTCATACAGGGACTGTAATTTAATTGCCATAAGTGTGGTCCTCCTGACATATATTGATCAGAGTATAGATATATTTTATCATAATTGTGTGCGGCGCACAATTTACAGAATAAAATCTGTCGATTAAAACTATATTCATAGTGAATTTCATATGATATATTGTGTGAGAAGTACAAAAGAATGAATATTCAACCCCGAAAAATGTGCTTCTAAAAAAATCCATTCTCTAGATTTTTAAAAGACGGAAAGCTCTTCAACGAAAGTTGAGGAGCTTTTTGTAGTTCCAAAAAGAAAAAAACAGAGTGCGCTCTATTTACAGGTAGTACCAATAGTGCTAGAATAAATAACATATTCATACAACTGTCCTGACCGGGAAAGATGTCCAGCCGAGACAGTATACCAGGAAAAGACGGAGGAATGAAAAAATGAAAGCAATAAAAAATGGGAAAATTGTAATTATCGGAGCAGGACATGTAGGATCTCATTGCGGACTGAGCCTTATGATGCAGGGGCTGGCAGATGAGATCGTATATATTGATATAGATAAGAATAAAGCGGCAATGCAGGCACTGGATCTTGACGATATGGCCTCTAATCTGGACAGGGATTTTACAGTGAGAGCCGGAGATTATTCCGACTGTGCGGATGCGTATATCGTTGTGATGGCGGCCGGAAAAAGCCGTCTTCCGGGACAGACAAGGCTGGATATGTTCGATGATTCGATCAAGATGATGAATACGATCGTAGGACCGTTAAAAGAGTCAGGATTTCATGGGATTCTGATCAGCATTTCCAACCCGGCAGATATCATTGCTGATTTCTTAAGAAAAAGACTGGGACTTCCAAGAAATCAGGTGTTCAGCACCGGAACATCCCTGGATTCAGCAAGACTTCGCAGAATGTTATCTGAGATCACCGGCGTAAGCCGTCATTCCATCCAGGCTTATTGTATGGGTGAGCATGGGGATTCACAGTTTATTCCGGTATCACATATACAGATTGGCGGAATACCGGTAAAAGAATACCTGAGCATTCATCCGGAATTCCGGGATAAAATGGATTTTGATAAGATCAGTGCGGAGGATAAGGTCTGTGGATTCCACATCGTAGAAGGAAAAGGCTGTACAGAATTTGGAATCGGTGCCGTACTCAGCAATATTGCAAGAGCAGTCCTGCATGATGAAAAGAGAATCCTTCCAGTATCCGTTCTTCTTGAAGGAGAATATGGAGAACAGGGAGTTCCGGCGGGAGTGCCATGTGTGATCGGCAAAAACGGTGTGGAAGAGATTCTGGAAATCTCCCTGACAGAGAAAGAAAAAGAGCAGCTTCATAATTCATGTAATGTCATCCGGGGATTCGTCGAGAAAGCCGATCAGATGTAGAAAATCGTTAATATTTTAATTACTTTTGGATGTGTTGCATTTTACATCGTCCTATGTTACATTGACAACAGAGTACAAAAAGAATCAGAAAGAGCCAAAAAAACAGTGCCCCTCTAACAACAAAACCGGTACAGGATAACCGGCAGACAAGTATGTCTTATAGGAGGTAATTGTAACATGGCAATTTCAATCGG
Source organism: uncultured Dorea sp. (assembly GCF_934294775.1). Taxonomy (GTDB): domain Bacteria; phylum Bacillota; class Clostridia; order Lachnospirales; family Lachnospiraceae; genus Dorea_A. Next base: position 8,322 of record NZ_CAKRAH010000058.1, on the reverse strand, counting down.
CATTAACGGATTTGGACGCATTGGACGCGTAGCACTCCGTATCGCCATTAATCAACCAGACACTTTTAAAGTATGCGGAATCAATGTACGGAATGCAGACCTGGGTTATATGAAGTATATGATCCGGTATGATTCTACATTTGGACGTTTTCAGGGAGAACTGGATACATATGAGAATGGACTGATCATTGAAGGACAGAAGATTCCTGTATTTTCAGAATCAGATGCGGCATTGATTCCATGGGGAGCATGTGGTGCAGAGTATATTATTGATGCAACAGGTGCATACTGTACAACAGAAAAGGCAAAAGCCCATTTAGAAGGCGGTGCGAAGAAAGTTATTATCTCAGCACCGGCAAAAGATGGGGATACACCGACATTTATCATGGGAATTAACCATGACAAATATACATCGGATATGCCGGTTGTATCGAATGCATCATGTACTACGAATTGTCTTGCACCAATCTGTAAAGTTCTGGAAGATAATTATGGAATCGAATATGGGCTGATGTCAACGATTCATGCCGCAACTGCAAAACAAAAGGTTGTGGACAGCCGTTCCCAGAAAGACTGGAGAACCGGACGTTCGGCATTTGGTAACCTGATTCCGTCTACAACGGGAGCCGCAAAAGCAATCTCGCTTGTCATTCCGTCTTTAAAGGATAAGATGAGTGGTATTTCTTACCGTGTTCCAACTTCAGATGTATCAATTGTTGATCTGAATGTAGCGTTAAAACAGCCGGCATCATATGATGAGATCTGCAAAAAAGTTCAGGAGGCATCTATGACATATTTGTCTGGTATTCTGGATTATGTAGATGATGAAGTTGTATCTTCGGATTTTATCGGAGATTCACATGCATCGATCTTTGATGCAAGGCAGGGAATTCAGGTGAATTCTCATTTTTTCAAGGTCATCTGTTTCTATGATAATGAGTGGGGATATACAAGTCAGATATTCCGGCTTATTGAGCATATGGACAAGGTAGATCACAATCGCTAGTAATTAGGATGACGACAGGGGCATGTAAGATCTGATTCTGATGTAACACATTTGATTTTATATCATATACTTCTGTAAGGGACATATGGATTCGTTATTACGATTATGAACCGAACAACATGCGGGCAGAAATAGAACATACATGTTTTTTCTGTCCGCAGAAAATAAGGAAAATTTCGAAAAATAAAAAATATTTAAAAATTTCAAAAAAACACTTGCCAAACGATCAAGACTATGGTATATTAAATCTCGGTCGTGTGACAAACACAAACCACAAAAACAAAATATATGGCTCCATGGTCAAGCGGTTAAGACATCGCCCTTTCACGGCGGTAACACGGGTTCGATTCCCGTTGGAGTCATCTGGCGCCATAGCCAAGTGGTAAGGCAAAGGTCTGCAACACCTCTATCACCAGTTCAAATCTGGTTGGCGCCTCTTATTAAAACCTCGGAAACGTTTGTTTTCGAGGTTTTTTCAATGCTAAAGTATGCAAGAGAAGCTGTCAGTGGCAGGTTCTGTAGATTATAATGTATTTGAAGAAACAAAGGCATCAGCAATTGCCGTGACACGTCCAGGGGCTGCACAGGCAATACCAGAATTGAGTGAAGTAGTAAGATAAGAAAAAGAAGTTTAGAGAGGTACTACGTACGTTGCTAAACTTCTTTTTTTTATTTGTTAACGTGTAATGTATTACAATTCAATCTTCTTAAGCATATGATCCACAAACACCTTCGCGTGCTCCACATCCAGACTGTCAGGATGGGTAAGTGCAAGATCAAAATTACGGACACATCGGTCAATCTGTGCAGTGTTTTCAGGTGTCCGCATAGATTCATATTTCATTCGTACTTTCTGAGGCATCTTTCCCTGGCAGATAAAATATCCAAGGTATTCGTTGTCTGATTCAATCCAGGCACTGACACGTCCGGCGATGTCTTTGTAATATTCCGGTGAGTCGCCCATACCGCAGGTGCCAAATAAAACAATCTGTTTGCCACTGAGATCACTTAAAAAATCACTGACTTCCATACTACAGCTTCCGCGGTGTACACAGAAACCAACGAAATAGATTTTGGCTTCCGGAATTCTTTTATCCGTATCTATATCGATCAGGTCTTTCGAATTACCGGGAAGACGTGAGAAGATAGACGCGGCGATTTTCTTGGTGTTCCCGGATTCACTTTGATATAAAACAAGGTAATCCAGCATAAAATTTCCTCCTTTTCAGGTAATATGTACTCGCAAAAGCAGATGAAGAAAGGTTCTGAAAGTACATTGTATATTGGGTGTCACAGTTTTACTGTGCATGTTGTGATTGCTAAAAATACAAAGTATTTAAAGTTGTGCCGCTTACATATAATGTCCGCCGCCACCGGTATAACCACCCGGTGTGCCACAGCACATTCCGCCTCCACAGCATAGGTTGCAGACGATATTGGCGATACATAATTTTACACACCAGTCGCTGCCGCCGCCGAAGGTTGTAGTGTAAGGATTCTGGCGTTGTCTGTACCAGCTTCCGCCACTTTCGAATTGATTCACGAGCATCTGGTATTGGTAATTGTCCGGCTCCATACGCAGAGCCTCTTTTGCATGCTGCAGAGCAGTCACATTATTGCCAAGTCCTGAATTGGCGATAGCACTGTAGTAATACCACTGGGCAGTGTGTTTATTGATTCCATTCAGTACGTTCATGGCTTCCTGGTAACGTCCGCTGTTAATGAAGTTGGCAGCGGCTCTCATGTGAAGGTCCTGTTCACTTTCCTGTGAAGTGCTTCCGGCCTGACGGTATTCGCCGTAGAATCCACGGAACGGACCATAACCACCAAAACCGCCAAAGCTTCCGAAATCACCGTTTGCGGAACCCTGGCCGGTGCCATATCCACTCTGACCATACGGACCATATCCGGTATTGCCGGAAGTGCCATATTCACGTTCTTTCATGATCTGCTGATAGGCCTGCTGTACTTCTTTGAATTTGGCTTCTGCCTGGTCTTTATCCGGATTGTTGATATTCGCATCCGGGTGGTATTTCCGGCTTAGTTTACGATATGCTTTTTTTATTTCATCGTCTGAGGCATCACGAGATATCTCTAAGACGCTATATGGATCTGTCATTGTTCTTGATCTCCTGTTGTTGAATTCTCTGTGTCAGGATGTGTATTATCTTCGGTGTGATTATCTGAAGTCATAGAATCAGCAGTGTCAGCACAGTTATTGGAATTTTTTTCTGATTCAGAGGCTTTTGATTTCTCTTTTGCGGCTATGCGTTTGGCTGTCACTGCAGTGTAACGGCTCCATACACCGGAATAGAGTACATTCCGGATAATCTCTGCATGAAGCAGAACAGGAAGCTGTTCAAATTCTCTGGAGCATTCCGACATCATAAGCGTCAGAAGGCCACGGCAGTCATCTGCAAATGCTGGATCTTCCTGATAAACGGTTTTTAATGGATTGTAACTTCCGGACTTTATGTCTTGTTCTACATCATCGTAAGCATCCATCAGATAGATGAATTTGCCAAGGAAAAATCCCATCTTACGAAGCGAAGATTCCCATTCATCATGCCTGTAAGCGAAAATCTCAGACATAATATTACCAAAGAGCCCGGACATAAGATCCAGGTTCTGTTCATTTTCGGCTTCACGCCTGGATATTTCAGCGAGATTTTCGGAAATGACCTTACATTTTACAGGATATATTTTTTTTATTTCTTTTAGCTTTGATTTCAGAAGCCTTGTCGCAACAAAAGATTTCTTTTTGCGCTCGTCTATCCAGTCATCTTCGCACTTATAATAAGAGAGAATCATATTGATGGCTGCGGCGTATTCTGTAAATTCATTGGTCTTCGCAGCGTGTTTCTGCGTTGGATGTGCGACGCAGCGGACCATCTCGGTCTTTGTGTCTGGCTCATACAACCCAGTGAGCAGAACCACAAGAAATGTCATGTCAAAAGATAAAGTTACCTGACCTCTTCTACCATAACATTCTTTTAAAACTTTGCATAGTCCACAGTAATAGGAATGGTAGACATCGTAATCTTTGAATTTCATTTCCGCTTTATTAATTGAAATATAACCGAACATAGAATAACCTCATTAGCTTCTTTTTATGAATGTTGTGTTGCATTTCGGGCAGCGGATCTCAATCTTTCCTTTTCCCTTTGGAACACGGATCTTCTGTTTGCAGGTCGGACACTTATAAATGTGATGTGTCTTTCTCTGGGTCATCAGATTGCGCTGTTTATAGAAGAAAGTGCGGATACCGCGGGTCATCTGCAGGTATTTCTGGTTTTCTGTAGCACGTTTGTATGTCTTTTTTGAAAACATGCGGTAATAAGAATAGATAATGCCCGCCCAGGCGATCAGGGAAAGCAGATTGTTATGCGTCCATCCGGCAATCAGCATAATGATCAGGGAGCCCCAGATCGTGAATTTTCCAAAGGAGTCTATCCCGTATCTTCCATACATAAAACGGATAAATTTGTCTTTTAGTTTCATAGTGTCACCTCTTATAAATAATAGATCTTTTCAGAGCCTTTCGGCATTTGCTTTTGCAGGAGATGGTGTAAGTCCTGATGTAAAGCGGTAATATACATTTAATGATACGCCTGACAGGGAAAAAAACAATAAACTGAGTATTAAAATTTCTAAAGATTTTGATTCGGGGAAGTGACGAATGTGAGCGGAGTGTGGTAAGATAAAAATGTTAGCTATATAAAACGCAGGGACAGGGTGCAGAGGCTTGTTCAAACGCAGGAATATATGGGAAAATAGAAAATAGCAAAGAATAGAAAGATGTGAGAATATGAGTAGAAGAAGACATGGTCGAAAACATTATCACAAAGGAAGAAGAAAGAAAAAGAGCATAGGCAGAATTATCACCAATATTATACTGATTGTTGCGCTGGTAGTATTTGCTGTATCGGCATTCCAGTTAGGCATGATTGGAAAAGGATACTTAAGTGGAAGGAGCGAATACAATAAAGTACGAAAGCTTGCGATCACACAGGATGACAGTAACAGTACAGATAATAATGGAGACGGGGAACCGGAGACGGATGGATTCAGTGTGGATTTTTCGAAGCTTCTGGAGATTAATGCAGATACGATCGGATGGATAAGATTTCCGAAGGAACCAAGCCAGATCAGTTATCCGGTCGTACAGGGAAAAAATAACAGCGAATATTTGAAAAAAACATTTTCAGCAAATGAAAATACGCTTGGAACGATATTTTTAAATGTAGATAATAACAAAGATTTTTCAGACAGAAATACGCTGATCTTTGGTCACAGAATGAAAGATGGTTCGATGTTCCGGCATCTGCAGGACTACGAAGAAAAGAGTTTCTGGGAGCAGAATCCGTATTTTTACATCTATACGGTGGATGGACGGATACTGAAATATCATATCTATTCTGCGGGCCAGGTTCTGGATACATCGGATTCGTATCAGACAGCATTTGAGTCTGATGAGGCATATCAGAGCTTTCTGGATATGACGAAATCTACAGCTCTTTATGATACGGGTGTGGAAGTGACGACACAGAGCCAGATTGTTACATTATCAACCTGTACCAGCGCCAGCGATAATCACAGATTTGTCGTAAGAGGAGTAAAAGAAGAGGAGACGCAGCAGTAATGAAAAAAGAATATAATTACGAAGTAGGCGATGTCGTAACGATGAAAAAACAGCATCCGTGCGGAAGTAAAGAATGGGAAATCTTAAGAGTGGGTGCTGATTTCCGGTTAAAATGTATGGGATGCGGACATCAGATTATGATCGCAAGAAAATTAGTTGAAAAAAATACAAAAGAATTGAAGAAAAAGGCTTGAAAGAATCAGGACTTTATGATATCATAATAACTCGTGATACAATAATTCTGTCCTTAAATAAGAGGCAGAAATCCTTGCTCCCACATAAGATGAGCGGGGGCCAAAAGACCAGAAGGAGGTGCAAGACGACATGAACAAATATGAATTAGCTGTTGTTGTCAGTGCAAAAATCGAAGACGACGAAAGAGCTCAGGTAATCGAAAAGGTGAAAGCATTAGTTGAACGTTTCGGTGGACAGATCTCTGACGTTGATGAATGGGGTAAGAAGAGATTAGCTTACGAGATTCAGAAGATGAAAGAAGCATACTATTATTTCATCCACTTCGAGTCTGATGCAGAGACTCCAAGCGAAATCGAACAGAGAATTCGCATCATGGATAATGTAATCAGATTTTTATGCGTTAGACAGGATGCATAAGCAGGAAGTAGAGGTATTATATGAATAAAGTAATTTTGATGGGACGCTTAACAAGAGACCCTGAAGTAAGATACTCTCAGGGAGATAACTCTATGGCAATTGCCAGATATACATTGGCTGTAGACCGCAGATTCAGACGTAACAACGACGGAGAGCAGAGCGCAGACTTTATCGGATGTGTTGCTTTCGGAAGAAGTGCAGAATTTGCTGAGAAATATTTCCGTCAGGGACTGAAAGTTATCGTAACCGGACGTATTCAGACAGGAAGCTATACCAATAAAGATGGACAGAAAGTTTACACAACAGACGTTGTAGTAGAAGATCAGGAATTTGCTGAAAGCAAGGCAGTAAGCGACGCAAATGCAGGAAGTTTCCGTGCGGCAGCTCCATCACCGGCTCCAGCACCAGCATCTGATGCAGGTGACGGCTTCATGAATATTCCAGATGGAATTGATGAGGAATTACCTTTTAATTAGGCTTTCGTACTACGAGTGGTACAAGCCGGAATTTCATTTTGTTGAAAGGAGAAACCAAAATGGCTTACGATAAAGGAAATCGTCCAGAAGGCGGCTTCAAAAGAAGAGGCGGCGGACGCAGAAGAAAAAAAGTTTGCGTATTCTGTGGAAAAGAGAATAACGAAATCGATTACAAGGATACAGCAAAATTAAGAAAGTACATCTCTGAAAGAGGAAAAATTCTTCCTAGAAGAATTACTGGAAACTGCGCTAAGCACCAGAGAGCTCTTACAGTAGCAATCAAGAGAGCACGTCACATCGCTCTTATGCCATACGTACAGGACTAATATTGAATGGTGAAATCGTCAATGCATTGCATTGGCGATTTTTTTATACCAGAGTTTGTCTGAAAAGTTGTACAAAATTTTGCAAATTCTTAAAGACCTGTAGAATTCATATTGCAAACATATCACAAGTATGATATTCTGATTTCACTTCAGAGAGTAACTTCTATATACTCCTGGGTAATTCTAAGCCAGAAGGCATCAAGTTTCGAATGTTTCAAGTGACAAATATCTGAAACAAAATCCCGACTACTTGAGAGAACAAGAAAATATTATATTTATATCAGGAGGATTGCCTATGACCAATAAGCTACAACAGTATTTTCCAATGATTCGGACAAGGGAGGAGGTGTTAAAAGAGATTGCAGGAAAAACCAGGTTAAAAACAATGTATTATAGCTGGCAGGAAAAGGACAGAGAAGAGTTTCTTAACTTTTGCACCGGAGTAAAGGGTAAAAAAATTATGTATGATTTCATGATTAAGGAAATTCTGAATCCAGAGAGCGCTCCGGAAAGAGTAAATGAACTATTGACATTGCTGCTGGGACAGAAAGTAAAGATTGTAGAGGTTCTGCCAAACGATGGAACAAGACTTGCAGATGAAACAACACTGTTAATTACGGACATGGTGGTACAGTTGGAAGACGGAAGTATTGCGAACCTGGAGATTCAAAAGGTCGGATATTATTTTCCGGGAGAAAGAAGCGCATGTTATTCTTCAGATCTTTTACTTCGACAGTACAAACGGGTACGGGGAGAAAAAGGGAAGAACTTTTCGTACAGGGATATTAAACGAGTATATACGATTGTATTATTCGAACAAAGCCCGAAGCAATTCAAAGAAAATTCCGATAAATATATTCACCGCTTCAGACAAAAGTCTAATACAGGAATAAATATAAATTTATTACAAGAATATTTGTTTATACCTCTTGACATATTCAAAAAGATTCAGCAAAATGAGGATGGAAGCTTAAAATTAGAAAATCGGCTGGATGCGTGGCTTGCATTTTTCTGTATGGATGATCCGGAATCAGTTATAACGTTAATAGAAAAATATCCGGATTTCAAAAAAATATATGAGCAAGTTTATGATATCTGCCGGAATATCGAAGAGGTGATGCAGATGTTCTCGAAAGAATTGTTGGAAATGGATCGTAATACAGTGAAGTTGATGATTGATGATATGCAGAAGGAACTGGAAGAAAAGAAGAAGGAGCTGGGAAAATTAGATGAGCAGTTGAATCAGCAGAGTGAGCAGTT
>NZ_CAKRAH010000057.1 GCF_934294775.1 uncultured Dorea sp. | reverse complement strand
ATCGGTCGAGGGCATGACCAAGCAAGGTGATAGGTAGGATGAAAAGAAAATATTTCTTGTATGCAGTTTTGAAGGTATATGAAAGATAAGAAGCAATCAACATGTGTTGGTTGTTTTTTGTTATACATACAATTGAACCGATGTAAGTTTTAAAGCTATCTAGCCAATAAAAATGTATAGTAATACAAAAATGGGACGGGGTATTTTTAAAAATACCCCGTCCCATTTTTCTTTAAAGAATAAAAAATATATAAATTAAGAAATATCTTTTGACCGCAGGTGACATAGATGATACAATTGAGACATTGTTGAATAGAAAAGGAGTTTATATTATGGAACAGAAAATTATTGCCACAGTTGGTGGTCATCAGATTACAGAAGCAGAAGTAGAAGCATTTATCCACAGCCTTCCAAGAGAGCAGCAGGCATACGCATCACATCCGGATTTTCGTAAACAATGCGAGGAACAGCTGATCGCAGTATATGCATTTGCAAAATATGGTGAAGAAGAGAAGATTGACGAGACAGAAGAATTCAAAAATGTTATGGAGAATGCAAGAAAAGACATTCTTGCTCAGATGGCAATGAGAAGATTATTCGCAGCTGTTAACGTAACAGAGGATGAGATCAAAGAATATTATGAGGCAAATAAATCTAAATACTCTAAGGGAGCATCCGTACATGCAAAACATATCCTGGTAGAGGATGAAGAGACATGTACACAGCTTCTGAACGCAATCGTAAGCGGAGAAAAAGTATTTGAGGATGTAGCAAAAGAATCTTCTACATGCCCTTCAGGAGCGAATGGAGGAGACCTCGGAGAATTCGGAAGAGGGCAGATGGTAAAAGAGTTTGAAGATGCAGCATTTTCAGCAGAGATCGGACATGTAGTCGGACCAGTAAAGACTCAGTTTGGATATCATCTGATCAAGGTTGAAGATAAGAAAGAAGCGGGAGAATCAAGCTTGGAAGAAGTAAAAGAGCAGATCCGTGCAGAGCTTTCACAGAAGAAGCAGGAAGAAGCATACAGAGCGAAGGTTGAAGAACTGAAAAAGAAATATATGGAATAAGAATATCTAAGTATGAAAGAGAAGCTATCAGTGCCAGATCCTCAGGGGATATCTGACGACTGATAGCTTCTCTTTAGTGCGTCTTAGATATATTATTTAGATATATTTCAGCAAGTCTTATTTTGTTTCGAGTAATTTATCAATACTTACAAGTTTTACGCTTAAAACGAAGATCTTAGCGGCAACTTTAAGTTCTTCTACAGTAGGATAAGAAGGAGCAATACGGATATTGCTGTCTTTTGGATCCTTTCCGTATGGGAATGTTGCTCCGGCACCGGTCATAACAAGACCGGCTTCTTTTGCTTTTGCTACGATAGCTTTGGCACATCCTTCCATAGAATCAAAGGAGATGAAGTATCCTCCACGAGGTGCAAGCCATGAACCGATTCCAAGACCGCCAAGTTCTTTTTCCAGTGTACTCAGTACGATGTCAAATTTTGGACGGAGAATATCAGCATGTTTTTTCATGTGCTGAACCATTCCGTGAATATTTCCAAAATATCTGGCATGTCTTAACTGATTCAGTTTATCGTGGCCGATTGTCTGAATGCGCATCTGTTTTCTGATATCAGCAAGGTTCGCATCAGATGCAGCAATTGCGGCGATACCAGAACCAGGGAAACTGATCTTGGACGTAGAAGAGAATTTGTACACCATGTCTGGATGTCCTTCTTTTTTACACTCCATTAAGATCTCGATCAGGTAATCCTGTTTATCTTCATATAAGTGATGAATACCATATGCATTATCCCAGAAAATACGGAAATCTTCTGCTGCAGGATTCAGTTTTGCAAAACGATGAACTGTTTCATCGGAATATGTGATTCCCTGTGGGTTAGAGTACTTAGGAACACACCAGATACCTTTGATTGCAGGATCAGAACTTACGAGTTCTTCTACCATGTCCATGTCAGGTCCGGTTGGAGTCATTGGGATGTTGATCATCTCAATTCCAAAATATTCTGTAATTGCAAAATGTCTGTCATATCCAGGAACCGGACATAAGAATTTTACTTTATCAAGTTTAGCCCATGGGGTACTGCCCATAACACCGTGAGTCATACTACGTGCGATTGTATCATACATAATATTCAGGCTGGAATTTCCGAAGATAACGATATTATCCTTTGGAACTTCCATCATATCAGCAAGCAGCTGTTTCGCTTCAGCAATACCATCCAGAACACCGTAGTTACGGCAGTCAACGCCTTCTTCGCAAACCAGATCAGAATCACTTTTCAGGACATCCATCATGTCCATAGAAAGGTTCAGCTGTTCAGTAGACGGTTTACCTCTGGACATATCCAGTTTCAAATTCTTGGCTTTTACCTCTTCAAACTGGGCTTCCAGACCACTCTTCAGTTGCAATAATTCTTCTTTGGATAATTCTTCATATGCTACCACTATACCATCCTCCATTTATATATACCACTCAATATTATAATATTTTAGCAGAATTTGACGTTTCGTCAATGGTTTCTTGCAAATTTAAACGAATTTATTAAAAAATATGCAATTCAAAACAATAAAAATGAAATTTTTGTGGAAAAGTTATGCAAAAACTATGGTGTGATAAAGTGAGTAAGTATCAAAAAGCTGAAGATAGTATATGTAAGAAGCGGAAAAACTATGTTACAATGAGCAGATAATAGGAAAATGTCGGATTATTATAAAGCATAAGAGATTGAGGAGCGGACATGAAAAGAAATATATCCAGGGAAGAAGGTCAAAATAGAGAAAGTATTGAAAAAGATAATCTTTATGAAGTAAACCGTTATGCAGATACAGCATTTCCGGTAGGGGCGTACACTGTGACAAGAGAAGGAATCATGCCGGAGGGAAGAGAATATAAGGATCTTCACTGGCACGAAGAGCTGCAGTTTACGTATGTTGTAAATGGTGAATTAAGGATCAGAATAGATGGAAAAGATTATCTGGTGAAAGAAAAGGAAGCAGTCTTTATCAATCGGAATTTACTTCATATTACAACGGCTCTGACAGAGGCTGGAAAATATATTAGTCTGAACTTTCCCGATAAGATTCTTGGATTCTTCCCGGGGAGCAGGATGGAGCAGGATTATGTATTCCCGTATACGAGAGGATATATGCTTCCGGCGGTGGTATTAAAGCTGCTTCCGTATCACAGGCTTGGGATTAGAAACGTATGAACGGCTTGGAAGGGTTTATGAATTGAAAGATATCGAAACGCCTGGCATGGAAGAGATGAGAAAAATGGCAGAAAGTATTCGGGAAAAGATGCCCGGATGCAAGGTAAAAATCAAAGGAGAATTGTATACAGGAAATATGTAAGGAAAAGGGATTGGAATAGCCTGAGGAAGCTGTTTCAATCCCTTTTCCTTAATAAAGTTATGTTATATTTGACATTTATTTTTTTATTGTGCACATTCCAGTACGGTTACTTCACAGCTGTCAAGATGAAGTGTATGTGACGGTACCTTTGCATGGTTTTTGTTAGAGAGAATTATCCGTTTTATAGCAGATTCCAAAGGAATATCTACAGGTGTTTGTCCAAAGTTGGAGGCAACGAGGATTTTCTTAGTATCTTTCTGACGGTAGTAAGCCATAACGGTCTCTGTATCCTGATATGCAGGTACAAATTCTCCATAAGTGAATACATCTTTATATTCTAAAGATTTGCGGACGGCAATCAGCTTACGGTAGTAGTTCAGTACAGATTCCGGATCATTCTCCTGACTTTCCATGTTGATCTTTGTATAATTAGAATTTACTTTAAGCCAGGGAGTTCCGGTTGTAAATCCGGCATGTGCCTTAGTATTCCATTGCATTGGAGTTCTGGCATTATCACGGCTCATCTTGCCACATACTTCCAGTGCTTCTGCATCACTGAGACCGGCATCTCTTGCAATGTGATACTGATCTATCGTACTGATGTCATTATATTCTTCGATGCTGTTCCATACAGCATTGCGCATACCAATTTCCTGCCCCTGATAGATGAATGGAATTCCGCGAAGGAGGATGCTGACCGTTCCAAGCATTTTGGTTCCGGCCGTATTTTGTGCATATTCCGGTAAGAAACGGGATGCACCTCTTGGTTCGTCATGATTTTCGATGATATTGGCTTCCAGGCCGCATGTTTGAACTTTAAGCTGAGAATCGGAAATTACTTTACGCCATTCTTTGAAATCAATTGGAGGAGCATCATACCAGCCATGTTCACCGTCGCTGAGTGTATGAGCACTGAAATCAAATATGGTAGAAAAATGCCCGTCTTCGCCAATGAACTGGGTAAGTTCATCTTCTTTCATATTGAATACTTCAGCAACTGTAAATGCATCATATTTCTGAAATGTGTGTTCCTTTAAATCTTCCAGAAATTCACCTACTCCGTCGACATTTTCCACCATTCTCCAGCAGCTTGCCATACCATCGGCCGCGTCCGGTTCGATATCCGGGAAATCCAGATCTTTCTTGATATTGATAATTGCATCGATACGGAATCCGGCCAGCCCTTTTTCCAGCCACCAGTTGATCATCTGATAGAGTTTGTCCCGGAGTACCGGATTTTCCCAGTTAAGATCGGGCTGTTCTTTGGCAAACATATGAAAATAATATTTGTCCGATCCAGGAACGGGTTCCCAGCAGCTGCCTCCAAAATAAGAACGGTAATTGCTGGGAGGATTGCCATTCTTTCCCTTGCGGAAATAAAAATAATCAGCATACTCACCATCCGGATCTGCGAGCGCTTTCTGGAACCATTCATGCTGATCGGAACAGTGATTGATTACCAGATCCATGATGATATACATATCACGCTTTTTCGCCTCTGCCAGCAATTCATCGAATTCTTCCATGGTCCCGAATTCTTCTGCGATAGCGTAATAATCAGAGATATCATATCCCTGATCGACAAAAGGAGATTTGTAGATTGGAGAAAGCCAGATGATATCAATTCCTAATTCTTTCAGATAGTCTAATTTTGATATGATTCCGCGCAGATCTCCGATACCGTCTCCGTTCGTATCCAGAAAACTTTTCGGATAGATCTGATATGCTACTTTGTCGTGCCACCATTTTTTCTTCATGTCTGTTACCTGTTATTACAAAATGTCGTAATACCTTTCTGATGATTTATTATAATTAAGCAGTTATTAGCTGTGTATAATAATAGAGTCCGTCTGAAAAATCATTCCTGCAAGATATATGTCTATTGTAGTATATATCTTGCAGAAAGTATTTCCTGGACACACTCTGGCATTATACATGGCATGATATCGAAAATCTTGTAGTATTATATGCTTATATAATACAATACTGTGTTTTTTGAGTCACATACAGGAATGTTGTCCGTCTCAAAATTATCAGTGGACCGATTGGAAAATACAGATTTTCCTTTTTTAATTTTTTATGTATTCCGCAAGCATACGTACCAGCTTCTCAATATCAAGAGGCTTGGACAAATGTGTATTCATTCCTGCATCCAGGCATTCCCGGATATCTTCCTGATATGCATTGGCAGTGGTAGCGATAATCGGGATGTTTCTGGCATAAGTTCCGGGAAATGCCCGGATGAACTTCTGTTTCCGGGATAAGGGATCCGCCGGAAGCTTCAGGGGAATCATCTTCTATATATGGGAACTCTAAAGTAAGATAAAACGTGGTTCCTTTTTGTGGTTTACTTTTTGCTTTAAAATATCCTGGGCAAATTGTGGATCCGGTTTTTTGATTGTTGTTTCATTCATAATATCTTCTCGATTCTTTTTTGTATAAAATGACTTGTCGTTAAGGTTATAATTAATAATATTATAGCAAAAATCATAAAATGTTGTAAATGAAAATGTAAAATTTGGTGTCGGATTTGCAGAAATGTTATTTTTTGTAAAAGAATCAAGTATGATAAAAAAATTATTTAAAATCAGACATATTGGAGAAAAAAATCAGCTGTAGTATCGGAGTGTATCATTTTACGTTCCCACAGGTAATGAAGGTGTTGATGACAGAGACGGATCATGTATTATATGAGGCAAAAGAAAGAGGAAGAGCCCGCTTTGTAATGAAGGATTCCAATTAATTATCATGTACAGGACGATATGCCAAAGCTCTTTACCATGTATACACAGCTTAATAAAGAGCAGGATTACGGAAAAGAAGGAACCGGGATCGGACTTGCACTTAGTAAGTCGATCGTGGAACGTATGGGTGGATCTGTAAATGTGGAGAGTGAGTACGGCAAAGGCAGTACATTCCGATTCCTTGTTCCTCAAAAAGTAGCAGAGACTGAAAATCTGGAAAAAGAAGAACCGCCAAAAGAAGAAGGAAGCACGGAACCTGAGCCGTTCAAAGTAAAAGATGTCCATATTCTTCTCGTAGATGATAATGAGATTAACAGGGAAGTCGTAAAAGCAATGCTGGAACCGTTGGAAATAGATATTGATGAAGCGGAAGATGGAAACGAAGCGGTAGAAAAAGCCAGTGAAAAAGTATAAGATCTGATCTTCATGGACAGCCATATGCCGGTGATGAATGGAGAGAAAGCGACAAAAACCATACGGGCATCAGAAGACGGAAAGAATCAGAACACACCGGTCATTGCAATTACAGCAGATGCGATTGCCGGAGTCAGAGAACATTGCGTCATTTTTAGAAAGAAGATATACACAATATTGATTCATAATGCCATTGCCATATAATCATTCAACGTTTTCATTATTTTTTGTCTCACTTTCTACGATTTGCCGTACCATTTCAACATCTGTTATGTCTCCTATTCTTATTATGTGTGGTGTCTTATATGGTGTCAATCGCTTTTGATTATGTATTGAATTTATAATTTAAAGCTTTCAAAAAGTGTATAAAAAGAAATGATATTATTTCTTCCCTTACATTTTGCTTCAAAAGCAGCATGTAAAATAATTTTTACACACAAATTTCCGCAAGAATCTATCTAATGTAAAAGTTATTTGATAGACTTTAGATACTGGATATGGAAAGATGTTCCTGAAAGGAGACAAACAATGGAAATAGGACAAAAATTAAAAGAAGCACGGATGAGAGCTGGTTTCACCCAGGAAAATATAGCAGAGAAACTGAATGTATCAAGACAGACGATTTCGAACTGGGAGAACGAAAAATCTTATCCGGACATTGTAAATGTAATTACATTAAGCGACCTGTATTCCATAAGTCTTGATGATCTTTTGAAAGGAGATGAAAAGATGATGGAACATCTGGAAGAAAGTACGAATGTCGTAAAGAGTAATAAGAAATTGCTGGGTGCAGTTGTCATCAATATTGTGATGATGGTGCTTCTTATTACATTAAGTATGTTCGTACCGGAGAAGACGTATTATCTGGCCGGGGTATTCTGTATCATGATTATTGGTGCAGCAGTATTGCTTTATGAAATTATCAAACGTATCTAGGAGGAAAAAGAGATGAAACAAAATATGATATACATAGTGATAGGTGCAGCAATCACCATTGTAGGTGGTGTGGAAGTAGCATATCAGATCTATAAAATGACAGTGATCGATGCAGAAGCCAGAGGTCTGAAGCATCCCAGATTATTAGGAATGCTTGCAATGAATGGGAATAATTCAAGTGGATTAGTGCTGTATCTTATCGGAAGAAGAAAATATCCGGTATTGCATATGGATCAGGCGATGCAAAAAATCATGGAGAAGAGGAAGAAGGCAGCAGGAGCCGGGCTTGCATTCGTTGTGGTTGGTGCAATAGGCGTAGTGCTTGGGTGCATGATGTAGGCGAAAAGGAATAATGCTATAAAAAGTGTGGAGTAAATAAAAGCTCTGCACTTTTTTCATATTCGCATAGCTTCCATATAGACGAAAGGTTAGGAGTGTCTTAATCTAAAGAGCATATTTTCACAAAAAGGCAGGAGGCACCGAATCATGAAGAAAAAATACGGATACATCCGGGTATCAACAAAAGACCAAAATCCAGAGAGACAGTATCAGGCTATGGGGAAAATGGGAGTGGACAAGAAAAATATATACGAAGATAAGATGTCGGGATATAGTTTTTCAAGACCGGCATACAAGAAAATGATAAAAAGGATGAAAAGCAATGATGTATTAGTAATAAAAAGTATCGACAGACTTGGAAGAAATTACAGCGAGATATTAGAACAATGGAGAATGCTTACGAAGGAAAAGAAAATAGATATCCAGGTGATCGATATGCCATTACTTAATACAGATTCTGAAAATGAAGGACTAACAGGAACATTTATATCAGATCTGGTGTTGCAGATATTGGCTTATGTAGCAGAGACGGAGAGAAGTTTTATAAAACAAAGACAGGCGGAAGGAATCGCAATAGCGAAAGCCAATGGCGTACAATTTGGGAGAGGGAGAAAAGAGATGCCGGAAAATGTAACAAAAAGTCTACATTGTGATACGAAAGATGAGGAGTGAGGGAAATGAAAAAGTGCCCAAAATGTGGGCAGCAATGGGAAAACTCAAAGAAATTTTGTGGAAACTGCGGAATGAGGCTTAGAAGTAGTTAGAGAGTCTGGATTCCCGTTAACAGAAAGCAAATCCACTGTTTGAGACGAACGTCGAGTTTGGGTTTGCTTTCTGTTGCTTTTAGGGAATTCAGGCTCTCTTACTACTTCTTGCCTCATGGAGTCGCGGACCAGATCTTATACCAAGGCATACGCAAGGACCGGGAATCCACCCCAAATTAATGTATTAAACAGCAATTACCAAATATTCATCACATGCTGCATCCCAAGACTAACAACCGTAATCCCAACCCAGCAGCATCCACCAAGCAGAAGTGGTTTTCCACCTGACTTGATCAGTTTCACAACATTACTGTTAAGCCCGATCGCAGCCATAGCCATAATGATAAAGAATTTAGATAATTCCTTTAACGGAGCAAATACATCTGCGCTCACGCCCATACTCATACATACAGTAGTAATCACTGCTGCGATGATAAAGTATAAGATGAACATAGGAAATGCTCTCTTTAAGCTGAATTTGTTAGCTGTCGCATCTGCAGTTTCAGCGTTAGCTGCAGATTTTGCACGGATCAGAGATAATACCAGTGTGATTGGAATAATCGCCAGTGTACGGGTAAGTTTTACCGTAACGGCAGTATTCAAAGTTTCGCTTCCGAGATTCCACATACTGTCCCAGGTAGAAGCAGCGGCCGTAACGGAAGAAGTATCATTAATAGCAGTTCCGGCGAATAATCCGAAGGGGCTTCCGCTTGTAGTGTCAAAGCCAAGTGCACTTCCAAGTACCGGGAAGAGTACAGCCGCGATAACATTGAAGAAGAAGATAACGGAGATTGCCTGCGCAACTTCAGTATCATCTGCATCAATGACCGGTGCAGTGGCGGCGATTGCGGATCCTCCACAGATGGATGAGCCGACGCCTACAAGAATCGAAGTATTGGATGGGACATTCAGGATCTTGCGGAGCAGCCATGCAAGAATCAGGGAAGTACTGATCGTGCATACGATGATCGGAAGAGATTGCTTTCCGGTCTGTAAGATCACACCAAGATTCATACCAAATCCAAGCAGGACAACAGCAGTCTGTAAAATAATCTTGGAAGTCCATTTGATACCGGATTCGGCTTTGCCCTTATTGGTCCATACTAACGTAATCAGCATTCCGGCAAGAATCGCAATGACAGGACCGCCGACAACGGGAAATATCTTTCCAAGAAGCCAGGAAGGTACTGCAATCACAAAGCAGACCAGAATACCAGAAAGGTTTTTCTGAATAAAGTTCATGTTGATTTCCTCTTTCTCATTTCTTTTGTGTATGTAAATTACTCTAGAAATTATAGCACCGAATAAAACAATCAGCAAGAAGAACGCATACAATAAATATAGGAATAGATGATAAAAAAACAAAAAAGATGAATATATATTTTTTTATAGTGTAATATGAAAACTATATTTGAAAGAGTATAGGACAAAGCGTATAATAAAAATACAAGAGAAAAATTAAGATTGGCAAAAATGGAAGCGTATATAAAAGCGAAAAAGGACCGGAGTGGAAAGATTGTCTATGACCAGGAATTCCGGGCTATGACAAAGAAGGATACGAAGATGCATACATGTGTGATTGAACAAGTGTGGAAAGATGAATAGAAGCATTAAAAATGACGATGAACGAAGAGATGTTTGTTGCAAAAAGGAGAAAAAGTATCATGATGACAAGAGCGGAAGCACTGGCATATGGAATGTCGTTTGACAATGTATATGAAGAAAGACCATTCCGTGATCAAAACTGGCAATTGGTAAGAGTAAAAGGAAGCAAAAAAACATTTCTCTGGATCTACGAACGTGACGGATATATCAATCTAAATGTAAAAGTAGATCCTCAGTGGAGGGATTTCTGGCGTTCGGCGTATGAGTCGGTGACAGCCGGATACCATCTGAATAAAGAACACTGGAATACGATTATACTTGATGGAAGCATTCCGGAAGAAGAAATCAAAAGAATGATTGCAGAAAGTTACGATCTGATTACAGAGAGTCCGACAAAGAGAATCTATGAGGCGGTAAAGCGTATCCCGAAAGGGCATGTGGCAACATACGGGAAGGTTGCAGAGATGGCGGGGGAACCAAGAATGGCAAGGGCGGTCGGAAATGCACTGCATAAGAATCCGGATCCGGAGCATATCCCGTGCTTTCGGGTTGTCAATGCAAAGGGAGAACTGGCCGGAGCATTTGCGTTCGGAGGAAAGAATGTGCAGGCGGAACTTCTAAGGGCAGATGGAATCGAAGTGGTAGATGGTAAGGTTGATTTGAAAAAGTATGGAATATAGAAAATGAGCCAGAGGGATAAAAATGTTTTTATCTATCTTCTGGCTCATTTTTTATATTCCAAAGTATGCAAGAGAAGAAAAATAAAAACACTTGACATATTCGAGATATTTACTATAATTAACAAAGGTAATTATCTATGGTAACTAAATAAAAAACATAAGAAATACATATAGAACAGTTCAGATATTGCAGTAAAGTATATGCCTGGGGCATTTGATAGTTGATTTTTGCTACAGATCTGTTGAGCATATATGGATCATATAAGGAGGAAAAAGTATGACAAGTGAAAGAATCAAAAGGATGTTCGATGCATGCTATCAGGCAAAGCGGACCAGAGATATGCTCCCGCCGTTACCTAAAGGTGTCAGGGCATCCTTTATTCAGTTTCTGGATATGATCCAGTCGCTGGAACAACAGGGGGTAAGGGTGAAAGTATCCGACTTAAGTGATGCGCTGGAACTTCCAAGACCAGGGGTTACAAGGACAGCCAAAGAAATGGAAGAAAAAGGATATTTAAAAAAACTTGCTTCTGAAGAGGACGGGCGTGTTACTTATATTACGGTTACACAAAAAGGACTGGAACTGTCACAAAAATATGATGAACAGTATTTTAACGATCTTCTTCCATACATGGAGGAGATAACAGACGAAGATGCAGAATGTATGATACAGACGATTGAAAAGTTTTATCAGATTATGTGTGAAAGGAGAAAACATGACAATGAACGATAAGGCAGATTTTACACAAGGGAGCATACTTAAGAAACTGGTCGCATTTATGATGCCGGTGCTGGGGGCACTGATCCTGCAGGCTGCATATGGTGCAGTGGACTTGCTGGTAGTCGGAAGATTCGGTTCTACGTCCGGACTTTCTGCGGTTTCTACAGGAAGCCAGGTATTGAATCTTGTAACATTTGTAGTTACACAGTTTGCAATGGGAAGCACGGTTTTGATCGCAAGATATCTTGGTGAGAAGAGACCGGAGCAGATCGGATCGGTCATTGGCGGATCGGCCGTTGTATTTACGATGATCGCTGTTGGATTATTTATCGTCATGGTTGGATTCGCCCATCCGATATCAGTACTGATGCAGGCTCCGAAAGAGGCTGTTGAGCTGACATCTGTATATGTGCGTATCTGTGGAGGAGGTATCTTCTTCATCATTGCATACAATCTTTTATCGGCGATTTTCCGCGGACTGGGAGACAGTAAATCACCGTTACTCTTTGTATTAGTTGCATGTATTGTGAATGTGATCGGGGATATGGTACTGGTTGCAGGATTTCACATGGATGCAGCAGGTGCAGCAATTGCAACGGTTACGGCACAGGCACTCAGTGTGGTATTCGCAGTGGTCTTTCTGGCCAAAAAGGAACTTCCGTTTCAGATTACCAGAAAAGATTTCGGTCTGAACAGCCAGTGTAAGAAATTCCTGAAGATCGGACTTCCACTTGCATTGCAGGAGTTCCTGACACAGATGTCCTTCCTGGCACTCTGTGCATTCGTGAACCGGCTTGGTCTGGAGGCTTCTTCGGGTTATGGCGTTGCATGCAAGATCGTTAACTTTGCGATGCTGGTGCCAAGTGCTCTGATGCAGTCGATGGCATCTTTCGTATCCCAGAATATTGGAGCAGGAAAGACAAAACGTGCGAAGAAATCCATGTTTACCGGAATCGGTGTCGGACTGGTTGTGGGATGTATGGTATTTGCATTGGTTATGTTAAAAGGTGATATGCTGGCTGGATTTTTCACGACGGATGCAGCTGTTATCCAGAAAGGGTATGCATATCTGAAAGGATTCGGACTGGAAACCATCGTGACAGCAATCCTCTTCAGTATGGTTGGATATTTCAATGGTAATAATAAAACGGTATGGGTAATGACACAGGGACTGATCCAGACTTTGCTTGTGCGTCTGCCATTTGCATACATTATGAGTATCCAGCCGGATGCAAGTCTAACGAAGATTGGTCTTGCGGCGCCGGTATCGACGATGGTGGGAATTGTGCTGAATGTTAGTTTTTATATTTATCTTGGAAAGCGGGAGAAGAAAATAAGTAAAAAATAAAAATATTATTGTGATTATGATAAAATTAAGATAAAATATAGATAATAAAAATGAAAGGAGAGGAAGAAATGATTCAAATTCGACCAGTTTCTGATTTAAGAAACAAATTTCCTGAAATTGAAACAATTGTAAATAGTGGGAATCCTGTGTATTTAACGAAGAATGGTTATGGTTCTATGGTGGTTTTAAGTTTAGAAGAGTATGCAAGTCTTACTGACAATGTAGAAATGAAACTTGATGAAGCAGACAGGCAGGCGGCAGCAACTGAGGAAAGACTTTCTCATGAAAGTGTATTTAAGAATGTAAGGAGCGTAATACATGGAAAATTCTGAAAGCAATCAGAACGATCAAAGGTACAAAAGAAAAGAATCGTAAAGAAAAATAATTCTAAAAAATAAAATAAGACATGCATATAACCGAAAGGTTTACACTGCATAACAAAGCGAGACTTCTGAAACAGTCCCGCTTTTTTATACTGGAATTATAAAAGAAAGGGGCACAAAACTATGAAAAACTTTGTATTTGAAAATGCAACAAAAGTATATTTTGGCGAAGGCTGTGTGAAAGAATATCTTTCCTGTAAAATCAGAAGAAGAACTGGCACTGGCCGGTGTAGAAGCACTGGCAGACTTTATTAAAGAAATCGGACTTCCGACAACGTTAAGAGAGCTTCTAAATGAAAAGACTGACAGTACTTGTAGTATGTGGATCAATGAAACGGTCAGATTCTGGGAAGGACAGGTAGATTAGGATGAATCGGACGTTGAAGATGGACAGGCAATATCAGAAAAGGCAGATATACACCGGTGCGCATAATACAAACAGTGCTTGCATTCGTATTATTGGTTCTGATGATTGGTTCGATGGTAAGCGGGATTCTGTTATCCAGACATATCTTCAGAGGTGTGAATATTGCAGGTGCGGCGAATCTGGCACGGAATGTACATATGATCTGTGCGTACTGGGGATTTGTACTGATGGCAGTGCATCAGCCGGTTATATCATGTCAGTGACCAGGAAGCTGCAAAGCTGATAGAGGATACAGATAAAAGACGCATGACAAATTACAACTTTTATACAGAACAGAAATGGGGAAAAGCCAGCAATTACACGTTGTGTCTGAACAGTTCACAGCTTGGATATGACAGGTGTGAAGCAATTATTATGGAGTGCAGATAGAGCCTGAGGGGACATCAAAAATATCCAGAGATAATTAGAAAATGAAAATGATTTCCAAATTATATTGACAAGATAAAATTGTGTGATAAAATGAAATGATTTCCAAATTGAAAAGGAGAGGTCAAAATGGCAAAAGCCAGATATAAGACAAAACAGATGACTGAGTTACATACTTTTCTGCGATCGGTGCAGGGACAGCATGTTACTGTACAGGAAATCAGAGATTACTTCAAAGACCGTGAAATTGCAGTCGGAACGACAACGATATACCGGATCATGAGAGCTGCTATCATTGCAAATGCGAAAAATGTGGAAAACTGATCCACGTTCAATGTAGCGAGGTGGAGAGCCTGAGCAGACACATGACAGAAAAAAACGTCTGCAAAAGATTCCACTACAGAAAAAAATACAAATAATAAAATAAAAGCTGTTACAACAATTACAGGCTAAATAAAAATGAAAAGAAGATAAAAATGAAACAAGTTGCAAAAAAGATAACAGAATACATAAAGAAAAGTAAAAGAGCAAAAATATATGGGATATTTTGCATCCTATATCTGATCGCAGTCATATTTGTCATGAATGATGCATGGCTGTATCAGACACCAATTGCAAAACTTACAAACGTAGAGACAAGCGTAGCAGGAGAGAATAAAAGCACTCGCGGAACACAGGAAAAAAGATATAAGCAAAAAATCCGGGGCGTGATATTAAATGGAACGAATAAAGGGAAAATCGTTGATTTTTCTAACGAATATACTTATACAGGAATGTTAAAACAGAAATATCACAAAGGGGATAAAGTATTGCTGAATGGATCTGAAAGTAATGTGGGATCCAGTATACAGTGTGTGAAAAGAGATACGGAGCTTGTTATTTTGCTTGGCCTTTTAATATTGGTATTGATGATGATTGCGGGAAAGAAAGGAGTGTTTACAATTGCAACAGTGGGAATCAATATTGTGATATTTACAGTAGGATTTCTAAAAAGCGGTGATGATGCGGATGTTGTAGCAATCTGTAATAAAATGGTGGTCTTCTTTGCAATTGCTACATTGATTGGATTAAATGGACTTCACAGGAAAACATGGGCGGCCTTATTGTCAACGCTATGTATACTGGCAATGATCATGGGAATATTTGATGTAGTGATCAGCCATACCGCAGAACTGGATTATTCTACGATGGAATATCTGGGAAGCATTGATAATCCAGACGAAATCTTTCATGCAGAGATTCTGCTATCCGGACTTGGAGCAATCATGGATGTTGCAGTGGCAATTGCAGCAGCATTGAGTGAAATTGTTACGAAGCGGCCAGAAGTTACATTCCGGGAGTTGTTCCGGTCCGGAAGAGAGATTGGATATGATATTATGGGAACGATGATCAATGTATTGTTGTTCGTATTTGGCTGTGGTCTGATTCCGATGTGCCTGATCAGGATGAATAACAGTGTCCGTTTTATGACGATTATAAAATTACATATTCCATGTGAATTATGTAGATTCTTCATGGAAAGTATTGGAATTGTACTGGCAATACCAGTATCTATCCTGATCACATCCGTGATGATGAAGTTAACGATAAGGAAGGTGAAGAAGACATGTTGATGATACTGGGACTAATCCTGTTATTTTTGATCATGATTATTGGCGGGGACAGAGGTGTGATATCATTGATATCACTGGTTGGGAATATGCTGTTGCTTAGCCTGTCTATCTGGCTGATGGCAGCGGGAGCACCGGTACTTCTGGTTACGGTCGGAGTGGGAATCATCATTTCATGTGTAACATTATTTTATCAAAATGATACAAATGTGAAGACAAAGAGTGCATTTGCAGCAGTAGCGATTACAATGACAATCCTCTTCTTCTTTATCTATATGGTGGTGTGGAGAAGTGAGGCTGGAGGACTGAATGAAATTCAGGCTGTGGAAGATGATGTATTATATTACAATATGAATCTGGATATCAGTATGAGAAATGTTGCGACAGCTGTAATCATACTTAGTACACTGGGAGCGGTGCTTGATATGGCACTTACGGTTACAACTTCCGTTTACGAGGTCAGTATTCATAAACCGGAGATGAAACTGACAGAACTTGTAGAAAGCGGGATGCAGATTGGAAGAGAAGTAATCGGAACAACAGTGAATACATTGTTGTTTGCGTATCTTGGAGAATCGTTATTATTATTTTCTTATCTGAAGATGCAGGATTATACACTGGAAACATTATTAAATTCGAAAATATTATTTCAGAACTGTGTATCTATGATATTTGGTGCAATCGCCTGTGTGTTGGTGATGCCGGTTGCGGCGGTATTGGTTGGCAAGCGTATTAAAAACTGACAATTACGTTTTAGAATTACGTGGTGAATGTCCAAATACTCTCTTGTAAGCTCTGGAAA
>NZ_CAKRAH010000056.1 GCF_934294775.1 uncultured Dorea sp. | reverse complement strand
AATTATAAAAAAGAATATCTGCCAAAAGACATATTTTCAGGAATCATCATGGCGGCTGTGTCAATCCCGATCTCGATGGGATATGCGCAGATTGCGGGACTCCCTGCAGTGTATGGACTCTACGGATCGGTATTTCCGATACTGTTCTTTGCACTGTTCTCGACTTCGAGACAGTTCATTTTTGGCGTCGATGCGGCACCGGCTGCCATCGTCGGAGCAGCGCTGGTGTCTCTTGGGATTGAAAGTGGAAGTAAAGAAGCAATACAGTATGTTCCGGTTATTGCACTGATGACAGGAATATGGCTTCTGTTGTTTTATTTCCTTAAGGCCGGAAGAATTGTAGATTTTATCTCGACGCCGGTTATGGGAGGATTCATCAGTGGAATTGCGTTTACGATCATACTGATGCAGATTCCGAAGATACTTGGAGGGAAGGCTGGTTCCGGGGAACTGCCGGAACTCACCAGACATATTATAGAGACTTGTAAGGATATCAACTGGCTGTCGGTTGCACTTGGTGTCGGAGCACTGGTATTACTCCGTGTGGCCGGAAAACTGATTCCAAAGTTCCCGATGGCCATCGTGATTATGGCAGCGGGTGTTGCGGCAACGATGATCTTTCATGTGGATCAACATGGCGTTGTACTGCTTGATGCGGTAGAAAAAGGACTTCCGAAGCTGACACATTTTCAATTCGGAGAAATAGATCTGAAACAGGCGGCAGGACGAAGCCTGATGATTGCAGCGGTGATCATGTCAGAGACATTATTGTCAGAGAACAATTTCGCACTGAAGAATGGCTATAAAATAGATGAAAATAAAGAAATTCTTGCATGTGCAATGGGAAATATTGCGGCTGCATGTGTAGGATGCTGTCCGGTAAATGGCAGTATTTCCAGAACATCCATGAATGAACAATACGAAGGAAAGACGCAGGCAGTGTCGGTTGTGGCAGCAGTTACGATGGCGCTGGTATTAATTGGTGCCACTGGATTCATTGGATACCTTCCGGTGCCGGTCCTTACAGCAATTGTCCTTTCGGCTTTGATGAATGTAGTAGAATTACATCTGGCAGTCCGTCTGTTCAAAGTGAGCAGGAATGAATTCTATATTTTTGTGGCGGCCTGCGTGAGTGTATTGTTCCTTGGTACCATCTATGGTGTGGTGATCGGACTTTTGCTGTCATTTGTGGCAGTGGTGCTGCGGGCAACCAATCCACCGAGGTCTTTCCGTGGTATGATCCCGGGAAAAGAAGCCTATTATGATCTGAAGAGAAACCGTAATGCATATCCGATCCGTCACACGGTGATATACCGGTTTAGCGAGAACCTTTTCTTTGCAAATGTAAAAATCTTCCAGTCAGATATTGAAAACAGTATCAAGGACGATACAGAGGTTGTAATTGTGGATGCAGCAGCTATCAATAGCATCGATATTACCGCAGCAGACCGTCTGGAGATGATGGCGAAAAATTTTGATAAGCAGGGAATCAAATTCTACATAACAGAGCATTCGGAAAATGTAAACGAACAGATGAGAAGTCTTGGTATCGGTCATCTGATTGAAGAAGGAAAGGTAAGAAGAACCATTCTTGCAGCACTGCAGGATGCGGGAATCCAGTCAGCGGAATCTGTAGGGGAAAAGGATACGGATCATGCAATCCGGACATCTTGCCAACTTGAAATACCGGCAGCAGTTCACGCAGTACACGCGGCAATGATTCCGGCGGAAGAAGAGAATACACTGGAAGAATTTGCCTGGGCGTTTGGGGACGATGCGGTCGAAGAGATGGAAAAGAAAGTACATCAGGTGATGGAACAGATTCACAAGCTTCCGGATCTGGAAAGACTTGCAGATGTTGGGTTTGAAGAAAAACTTAAAAACTGGCATTCACTCGGAGTACTTGATGAAGATGAGATCCTCAGACGAATGGAGATGCATCTGGATGAACTTCCGGAAAATCTGCGTGGTGACAGAAAAGTAATCCTGCAGCTGATTGAAAAGAGAAGACGCAGAATCGAACAACAGTTATTACTGCATCATCCGGAAATCGTAGAACACTTAAAGAAGAACCGCGAGAAACTGGAAAGAAGACTGGAAAAACAGAATCCAGAGGCAGCGAGGAAACTGCATGAGTGGGAAGCACAGATCAGGGAGAAGCAGGAGTAATAGAGATATGACTGGAAAAACAGTAAATATATTGAACAAAAATGTAATCACTGATTGAAATACATATTGACAGGAATAATTTACAGTGGTACAGTATTAATGTTGAAAAAGATAATAAAAAGATAGTAAAAAGTATGAAAGAAAAGCGAAGAGGCTTACACAAAGTGAGTCACTTCGCTTTTTTTCATACGAAAGTATACAGGAGAAGCTGCCGGCGGTAAGTCCTCTGTATGCGATGTTGCGAAAGAAGGGATGGGATGATATGTCACATTTGGTAATTACGATTGGATGCGAATATGGAGCAAAGGGTAATCAGATCGGAAAGCAAATAGCAGAAGATCTGGGATTTAAATTTTATGACAGAAATACAGTAGATGCGATTATCCATGAGGTTGGAATCCCCCAGGAGATTATGGAGAAAGTAGAAGAAGGCGTAACAATTGTCGGAAAAGGAGCCGAGGGAGAAGAAAGGGGAGAATTTTCACAGTATGCAGATCTTACAAAGCGTGCGATCCATGTACAGAAAACGATCATCCGCAAGTTATCGGACAGAGAATCCTGTGTAATCATTGGACGTTCGGCCGATTATATTTTGAAAAAGCATAAGCCGATTTTAAGAGTGTTTATCTATTCTCCGGACGAAGTGAGAGTAAAAAATGTAATGGAAAGTCATAAAGTTTCAGAAAAAGAAGCAAAGGAGATCATTCTTGAAACAGATAAAAGATATCACAAGCGTCATATGGCATTGACCGGAAGCAACCGTGGAGACAGACATAACAGAGATATCCTGATTGACAGTAGTCTGCTGGGAGTGGATGGAACGGCAAGATTGATTGAAACACTTGCAAAAGAAGTAGAAAAGAATCAAAAGTAACAGATAACAAAAAAACAGCTGGAAAATAGAAAAGGAAAATATAATAACAAAGATAATAAAACCGGAAGAAACGAAAATAAAGACAGATAAGCTGTGGTGTATCTGAAAAAGAAAAGTAGTTAAGGAGATGGTTGTATGAATAAGAAAAAATCAGATTTTGATAAGGTATTCAGTGCATGGGATATCCTTGTAATTGCATTTGGCGCCATGATCGGATGGGGCTGGGTAGTCTCAACCGGAGGATGGATTGAAAAAGGCGGAGTTGTCGGAGCCGCACTTGGATTTGTAATTGGTGGTGTAATGATCTTTTTTGTAGGGCTGACTTATGCGGAGCTTACAGCAGCTATGCCACAGTGTGGTGGAGAACATGTCTTCAGCCACAGGGCAATGGGACCGGTTGGTTCGTTCGTATGTACCTGGGCGATTATTCTTGGATATGTCGGTGTTACCTGTTTTGAAGCGTGTGCATTTCCGACAATCATTACATATCTGTGTCCGGGATTCTTAAAAGGCTATCTGTATACAGTGGCTGGATTTGATATCTATGCATCATGGCTGGTTGTTGCGATTGTAGTAGCATTTCTTATTATGATCATTAATATCATGGGAGCAAAGACAGCAGCGATACTGCAGACAATCTTAACGGTAATCATCGGAGGAGCAGGAATTCTTCTGATTATTGCTTCTGTGTTCAATGGAACGGTAGATAACCTGAATGGACAGATATTTGCAGGAACTACAGGTGTGACAAATATAAAAGCTATTCTTGGTGTAGCAGTACTTTCTCCATTCTACTTTATTGGATTTGACGTTATACCGCAGGCATCCGAGGAGATTAATGTTCCGCCAAAGAAGATTGGAAAGATGCTGATCCTGTCGGTTGTTCTGGCAGTTATATTTTATTCGTTTGTTATCCTGGCGGTAGGTATGGTTTTGGATGCAGGAGCAATTACAGCATCCCAGAAAGGAACAGGACTCGTAACAGCAGATGCAATGGCAGTTGCGTTCCGTACTTCAGTGATGGCGAAGGTTATTATTGTCGGAGGTATGTGTGGAATCGTTACTTCCTGGAACTCATTTATGATCGGTGGATCCCGTGCGATGTACTCTATGGCAGAATCTTATATGATTCCAAGAACGTTTTCGAAATTACATCCAAAACATAAAACACCGATCAATGCACTGATTCTGATCGGAGTGCTGACAATGCTGGCACCATTTGCCGGAAGGGTTATGATGGTATGGATCTGTGACGCAGGAAACTTTGGATGCTGTATGGCGTATTGTATGGTGTCTTTGTCATTCTTGATCCTTCGTAAAAAAGAACCAGATATGCCAAGACCATATAAAGTAAAACACTATAAATTCGTCGGAACAATGGCAGTTCTGATGTCGGGATTCATGGTGTGCATGTATTGTATCCCGGGATCCGGCGGTAACCTGATCCTTCCTGAGTGGGGAATGGTTGTGGCATGGAGCTTGCTTGGTGTAGTATTCTATGCGGTTTGCAAGAGTAAATATAAAGAAGACTTTGGAAGCCTTGTAGAACTGATCTCCGATGAAGATTCTGCGACATTGATGCCGGAGGCAGATGAGGAGGAACTGGATGAGGTGATAGATCATGCGATAGATGTGGTGCTGGGTGTTTAATACACTAGTTCATGGTGGCCTCCCGGTCCATGAGAAAGCGCTGGTATCCTATTTGCTGCTAGATGTCACGATGCAGAAGTTCTAAGGCAGTCCGACTTTCCTAAGGACGAAAGGGACTCCGCTCCAAACTCGCCGTTCGGCTCAAACAGTGTCGCTCCGTCCCTTTAACGGAAAGTCAAACTGCCTAAGAACTTCTACACATCGCGCCAAAAAACGCTGCAAACAGGATACCAGCGCTTTCTCATGTCGTGATTGGCATGCGGTAGTGTATGAAATAGGTGGAGGGCGTAACTGTGAGTGTTTACCCCGGTGGTATCATAAAAAAGAGCCACCAGGGACACTAAAAAAGCCAGAAATTCACGTCCCCGTGGCTCACCCTTGGCTCGGGATAATACTTTTGGGGTAAGCGCTCACGGTTACGCCCTTCGTTTCATTCATCATATTTTACGCATTCGATACACACGGAATAAAAATCAACCAGGTCTTTCAGTGCATTCGCAGTCATGGTTGGAGTTTCTTAAGTAAAAAATTTGACCGTTAGCTTACAAAAAATTATTTGTTTGAGACGAATGTCGAGTTATAATTTTTTGTAAGCTGCTTTTAGGTCAAATTTTTTGCTTTAGAAAGCTCCCCATGACGGAGTGGCGCAGAAAGACCTGGTTGATTTTTATGTAGGTCCGGGTATCCAGAGTGATGAATTAAATAACAATAAACAGTATATAACAGTTGACAACAGTTCTACGCTGTTATATACTGTTAACAACGGAGGAACATGTTATGAACATAATCATTAATCACTCATCCATGCAGCCCATTTACGAACAGATTATGGGGCAGATTAAGGAGAAGATTATGCATGGGGAATGGAAGGAAGATACAGCACTTCCTTCCGTACGTACATTTGCAAAAGAGTTGAAAGTCAGTGCACTGACGGTTAAGAAAGCCTATGATGGACTGGAAGAAGAAGGATTTATCGTTACAGTTCATGGAAAAGGCAGCTTCGTTGCCTGTGCGAATCAGGAGACGATGCTGGAGGAAAAGAAAAGAGAAGTTGAAGCTGATTTGGAGATGGCCATCCGGAAAGGCAGAAGCTGTGGCATGAGTGACCTGGAAATCAGGGAATTGTTTCAGATTGTTTTGGAGGATTAAGGATGGTAAAACTCGAAAAGGTAAAAAAACAGTATAAGGATTTTGAACTGGATTGTTCAATGGAGATCAAGGAGGGCTGGATTACTGGTCTGGTCGGACAGAACGGAGCCGGAAAGAGCACTGCATTTAAAGCAATGCTTGGGCTTATCAGAAGTGATTCCGGAAAAATAGAAATTCTGGGAAAAACTCCGGAATTACTGGGAAAAGAAGAACGGGAACAGATTGGCGTGGTAATGGCAGGAAGTGGATTTAACGGATATTTGTCAATCAATGACCTGGTTCCGATACTTGGTGCAATGTATCAGAAATTTGATAAGACATGGTTTCTGAAAGGGTGTGAAAAGTTTAAATTACCGTTTAAGAAAAAAATCAAAGAATTTTCAACTGGTATGAACAGAAAATTACAGATTCTTGCAGCACTTTCACATGATGCGAAACTCTTGCTCCTGGATGTAAACTGGTGTAATAAGATAGCTAGTATATAGAGTGTATACAGTTGATATGAGATAGAATATAGGTACTGTATGCACAGATAATGAAAAAATATGTGTATGTAGTGGGGAATATTGAATGGTTAATATAGTAAAAATAATATAGATGGAAAGAAAAAGAACTGGTTTATATCCGATAAGAATATAGATTGTCAATGATTCGAAAGTTTTAGATCTGCTTGACTTGAGCTACGATATCGTAGAGGAACAAGGAATAGATGGTCGGATAATTTGTAGATGTTCATGCCCTGACGGTTGCTGTCAAATGTCTTAAGACTTTTTCATTTTGTTATTTATATATTTCATGATACAATAGTGTTACGAGTTAAATTTGAGGGAGGGATTTCTACGATAGCGCTTTTGGAGAGAATTCGTGAAGTAATAAATAAAAGAATACAAGAGAAAAAGAAAAATGAATTTACAGATTTGGCGCCTATTGATGATATTGAAAATGGAGCTGAATATTTAAAGGCATTACATTGGGCGATAAAGAAAGAGAAAGTTAAAAATATTGCACTGGCAGGCCCATATGGTGCGGGCAAGAGTAGTATCATTGATACATATTTGAAAAAACACAGAATTACTAGAAGGAAAGCTCTTCGTGTTTCAATGGCAACTTTTGTTGAAAATAAAACAGATAAAAATGGGAATCCTAAGAAAATTTCATTGGAACAAGATGAAATAGAATTAGGAATTTTGAAGCAATTATTTTATAAAGTCAATTATAAAAAGATCCCGCAGAGCAGATATCGAAAACTACACAAAATTAATTGGAAACGTGTCTGGGGATATTTGGTTTTGATATTTTTTGTCTTTGGAATAGTAGAATTTATATTTTTTCCAGATACTTTTCAAATGATAATCAAAAAAATAGAAGTGGCAGGGGGAAAATTTGGATTAAAAGGAATGGTTTCGAATAGTATTTTCCTTGCTTTTTGTGTGGGAATATTGGCAATTATCGCTCGAACATATCGTTTGGTGTTGTTTCGCTTTAAAGTAAATGAAGTAAAATTGCCAGCAGAGACCGTTTTGAAAAATTCTGAAACAGCAGCGGAAACTGTATTTAATAAAAATATGGATGAAATTGTATATTTCTTTGAAGAGACAAAGTACAGAATTGTATTTTTTGAGGATTTAGATCGCTTAGAAGATCCATCTATTTTTATTCACCTACGAGAATTGAATATACTATTGAACAACTATGATGGGATTAAAGGGCGCATTGTTTTTGTTTATGCTATTAGAGATGATATATTTACGGATACAGACAGAACAAAATTCTTTGAATTTATTATTCCGGTAATTCCAATTATAAATTCTACGAATTCTGGGGAAATCTTTTTACAAAAACTTGAGGAATCTGAAAAGAAAGGGATTGTTCATGAAATCTCACAGGAATTTATATTAGACGTATCTCCATATGTTGAAGATATGCGAATTCTTCAGAATATATACAATGAGTTTGTTATTTATAAGGAAACGATTCGTACTGATCAGGAACTGAAATTGTCAGATGAAACAATGATGGCATTGATTATTTTTAAAAATTTGTATCCACGGGAGTTTGCAGAACTTCAGATGGAGAGAGGAGTTGTGAAACAAGCTTTTGAGGATAAGCAAAGATATATCTCTGGACAATGTATGAAATGGCATAATGAAGTTGATGAACTTACACAGGAATTAGAAAAATATCATGATGACTGTTTAGAACACATAAAAGAACTCAAAACAGCTATGCTTGGTGCTATGGTGAATTGGCAAGGCATTCCATATAGTATTAATAAAAGCTATTGGGATAAATATTCAGTGAGTAAAATAATGGAGGATTCGTTTGAATTATCGAAACTTGCGGAATTAAAAGATGTTGAAATTGAGTATTACACATGGAGTTGTTACCAGTCGGAAAAATCTGTGAGTGATTTTCAAGAAGTTTTTCAACTATATTATGAAAGAATTAAAAATTTTCAATTTGTCCAAGAAAAAGGTGTTAGTTCAATAAAAAGAGAAATTGAAGATTTGAAGAAGAATGTACATGAACTTTCAGGCTGGTCACTTAAAAAGCTGATAGAAAAATTTGGAGTTCATAATGTACTATCTGAAAAAGTTGCTGAAAATAAATTGCTTGTATTTATGCTTCGAAGAGGATACATTGATGAAAAATACGCAAACTATATCAATTATTTTAAG
Organism: uncultured Dorea sp.; assembly: GCF_934294775.1. Lineage (GTDB taxonomy): Bacteria > Bacillota > Clostridia > Lachnospirales > Lachnospiraceae > Dorea_A. Next base: position 8,366 of record NZ_CAKRAH010000056.1, on the reverse strand, counting down.
GGGACAAGCATTACAAAAGAAGATATGAATTATATACTGGCAGTAAAAAATATGGAAAAGCTGCCATATAATTATAATTTGACAAAAGTTGGAATGGTTATACAGCGTTTACAACCTTATGAATTTGAACAAAAAAGTATTTTTAATTTTATTCTGTTGGAATATTTATTGTCCGAAGAGAATGATGATAAAAAACGTATGATATTAATCAATCAATTATCTGATAGAACAGTAGAAAGTTGGGAGTTTATAGATGAATTTATTGAGCAAACTCAATATAAAGCGAGACTGATTCAACTATTAGCATTGTGTTGGCCAGATATGTGGAATGATATTGTCCAGAATATATCGATAACATATGAAAGGAAAATTTTTTATTTACAGTTACTTATTGATAACGTGGATACAAAACGCTTATTTGAATTAAATGACAATAATAATATGAGCGGCTTTATAGAGGAAAATCCAGATATATTACAGCAGCTATCATCTATTCAAGATCAAAAGGTGATTTCCTTAATTGAAATACTTGGAATTATTTTCACGAATGTTTCTATTGAAAATGTGTCGGAGGAAGTTTTGAGATATGTTTTTGAAAATCAGTATTATGAGTTAAATGATACGATGATACGTAGGATTGTAGAATTTGAAAATGATACAATGCTTTCAGGTTTAGATACTCGAAATTATACAACAATTATTTCACTGGGATATGAACCGTTAATTAAATATATACAAGAAAATTTGAAACAATATGTGAAAGGAATTATATTAACACCTAATAATACTAAGGAAGATGTTAAACAGGTTATGGATTTGTTAGAAAGAATGTTGGAAAACGATCCAGAAGAGACCAAAATCTGTTTGGAATTAGTGAATCATGAAGAAATTTGTGTAGATGATATTTCTGAATGCTGTGGAAAGTTCGATTCTGATTTTGATAAGGATGTGAAAATTCTTTGGGATGAGCTATTGGATAAAGAAAAAGTAAGCTTGAAATGGGAGAATATCAAATGTTATTGGGATAGATATAAGATTACGCAAGAACTACTTCAATACATTGAAACAAACAGTGAGCAGCTTGCATGTTTAAAGAATCAATGTTTAAAGAAAGAGTTTGCTGAAGAATTTATTACAAGTGCAATTGACGATTCTGCTTTTGAAAAACTGTTACCTCAGTTGGAATTGGAATTTGATATTCCAATTGAGACGGTTGAGAAACAGAAAGTGGAAATTTTGATTAAGAAAAAATATATTCCTTTTGATATTAAAAAATATGATGAAATTAAAGAGGTTTATCCTGATTTATGTCCAGATTTTATTTTGTATAATCAAGCGGAATATATGGAAGTAATGGAAAAAATTCCAATGGGAGAAACATTATTAGAAACACTATTGCTTTCATCTGTTCTCGATTCTTCTAATGCAGAAGTTCTGTTGAATGTTTTTGGAGAAAATTATATGACTACGCATATTGCACAATATTTACTCCAGATAGATGTAAAAATTAGCATATCGGTATTTAATACAGCATGGACATACTTATTAACTGACGAAATAAAAAATAAGTTGATGCTTAAATATTGTTCCATTTTGAATGCACCAGATTTTGAAGAATGTTTTTCAGAGCTTTCAAAAATATATCCTAAATTTGGTGATAGAAGTAAAAGACATAATGCTGAAATGGCAAATACAAATGAAAATAAAAAATTAGCTGACCGGTTAAAAGAAGTGGGTTACATAACTAGCTATACTGAACAAGAAAAAGATGATTTTGATCCAGTTAAGGGAACGGGAGGTAAGAAAAATATTATTTCATGTTGGATAAAAATGGTGAAAATGTGAAAAATGGAAACACGATTGCATTTATAGGATAAAGGTGGGGGAGAACTCCGCCTTTTCTATAATAAAGTCTACACAGTACACAAGTGTGGATTTTCGTTAAAGTCTCTATTTTCAAGATATAAAAATAGGGATACAATTTATCGATGTATTTGATGTAACAAGATAGGATTACCATATCCAACAGAGGCAGACTTCGATTAAGGGGTCTGCTTTTCTTTCGCTATTTTTGAAGGAGGTGATGCAGGTGGAGGTAAGTATCCATGAACTTTTAGCGGCGGCAAGGGAGGCGGTGAAATCGGATTATATCAAAGGCGAAAGCATTTTATGTGAAACCAGATATCATCCGGATACCCATTACATGGTAGAAATAGAGATGTTAAAAACAGATAACACGCTGGGGAAAAAAGGAGCTTATATCCGGAAATTTTTGACGGAAGATGAGTATTCTGCCATGTTACAAAAGCAGGAAGAACATCTCATAAAAATAAAAAGACAGGCCATTGTTCAAAAAGGAACATTGCGATATATCCCTCTCCCGGACAGACTGGACAGCCGCCGGGAGAGGGATATTTTTTAACCGGCTGGGAAAGAACAGGGAGTGTTCCTCAAGCAGCAGCGGTATGAGAACCCCAGAGTTTCCGCAGGTTTTGGGGCGTGAAAACTTAGAAAAGTGTTCAAAACAGGCACTTTTGCAACGATCCGTTGCAGCAGAAAAAGAGTTCTTGGCTTTATGCCAGACGAAAAAATGAAAGAAGGATGTGATTGTGATGATAGTAGGAATTGATCATGGGTATTATGCGATCAAGACAAAACATGTGTCTTTTCCCAGTGGCATTATCAAGTATGATTATGAGCCATATACGATGCAGAATGTTCTTCAGTATCGGGGAAAGTATTATGTCTGCGGTACAGGGAGACAGACGTTGGTAAAAAATAAAACGTCCAATGATAATTATTATCTGCTGACGTTGGCTGCGATTGCAGAAGAAATCAAGCATCGGAAAACGGAACGAAAGACGGAAGTCATTCTGGCTGTTGGACTGCCTTTGTCAAGCTTTGGAAGGGAGAAACAGGGATTTCGGGAGTATCTGTTGCGGAAAGAACAGCCGGTGTGCTTTTTATATGAAAGTGAATGGTATGAAATACAGATCAAAGATGTGAAACTGTTCCCACAAGGCTACTCTGCCCTGGCTCTGCATCCAGAGTACCTGAAGGATGAACCATCTGTTCTTCTGGTGGATGTTGGTGGCTGGACGGTTGATCTGATGAGACTGGATAATGCTGTTCCGAATGCGGCAACCTGCAGGTGTCTGGAGCTGGGTGTGATCCGGTGTATTGATGAGACGGCAGAACAGGTGCGGAGAAATACCGGACTGTCTGTAACGGAAACACAGATCGAACGTGTGCTTCGTGGGGAAACCTGCAGCATGGCAGAAGATGCAAGAGTTGTCATACAGGAAAACGGACGGAAATACATCGAAAGAATCCTGTCTGCGGTCACGGAATCCGGGTTTGATCTCAGGGCGGTGCCGAGCGTATTTATGGGTGGAGGTTCTGCGATTTTAAAACGCCACGTGACCGCACAGGACGCGATTTGCCGCCCTGTTTTTATAGAGGACGTCCATGCGAACGCTGCCGGGTATGAACGGATTGTAGAGCAGATGTGGGCGAAATGACACGTCCGGTATATTCGTTCCGTCCAAACCTGAAAAATCCGGAACATAAGAAAGCATGGGAGAAATTCCAGAGTGTTCCGGAAGGACAGAAAAACCAGTACCTTGTTCAGGCGATTCTGGAAAAAGAGGACCGGAAGTGGATGGAAGAGGTCATCCAAAAGACGATCAAAGAAAGTGTTCGGGAATTAAACATTTGTGGCGGTGCGGAACAAAGTGGAACAAATCCACTGGCTGAGGATATCCCGGATCAGATGATGGATTTCCTATCTCAGATGGAAAATATGTAAAGGGGGTGAGGCCTATGATTGTGCGATACATACATTGTTGGATCTGCTAGGGGCAGGAGCAAAACAGCATCGATATCTTTGGTAGGTATTGTGAATAGCTTTCCATGCATCTTTGGAGTATGTTGTGTGTAGCGAAACGGAAAGGAGAAACGCTATGACAGAGATGAAGAACATATGCGGAAAGATCCCGAAGGACTTACACGAAAAAGTAAGAGAAGAGATTGAACTGACAGAAAGCAGCACACAGAAATTTATACAGCAGGTCATCGAAGAACATTTTGAAAGACTTGCAGGAAAAGGAGAAATGAGCATGGGAACAGCAAGAACAATCGCAGTACAGGTATCAGAGGAATTATTCCAGAGATTAAAAACAGTCATCGCAAAAAAAGGCATGAAACAGAAAGACTTCTTAATTCAGATCATCGAAGAGGCACTGGAAAAGGCAGAAGGCGAATGGCAGAACAAAGACAGCATGGAAGAAACGGAACCTGCAACCGGAGAATCTGGAACAGAGGAGACACAACCGGACGAGGAAACCGAACCGGAAGGAGAAAACGAACCGAGCGAGGAAAGCGAACCGGACGAGGAAACCGAACTGAAAGAAGAAAGTGAGCCGGACGAGGAGACTCAACCGGAAGAAGAAAACAAAGCAGAAGAACCAACAGAATGGTAACAAACAGATACAGAGAAATCAACAGGCGGTATGAGAAAAATCATGCCGCCTGTTTTTATCAGCAAAGGAGGTTGATAACCGCAACCATTCAATTTTTTGATCTCTTTAGCGGAATCGGCGGATTCCGTGAAGGCTTAAGACGTGCAGGGGGATTTACCTGTGTCGGACACTGCGAGGTGGATACTTATGCGGATAAGAACTACCGATTGCTGTTTAACACAGAAGGGGAGTGGTATTGTAGTGATGCACGAACAATTGAACCAGAACGAATGCCGGATTTTGATCTGCTCTGTGCAGGATTTCCTTGCCAGGCATTCTCTATCGCCGGAAAGCGGGAAGGATTTGCAGATGCAAGAGGAACCCTCTTTTTCGAGATTGCCCGGCTTCTCAAAGCTAAAAGACCCCAGTATTTTATCCTTGAAAATGTTCCCGGTCTGCTTTCGCATGACAAGGGGCGGACATTTTGCACCATCCTCAGTACGCTTTCGCAACTGGGGTACCATGTCGAATGGAAAGTGCTTAACAGCAAGGATTTCGGAGTCCCCCAAGCAAGGAAACGGGTGTATATTGTCGGATATCTTGATTTCAGATGTGCCGGAAAAATATTACCTGAACCAGAAACAAATGGAGCAGCTCTTGTTCAAATCCGGGCAGGAAGTCAGGGGAAAAGAGTCTACAGTCCCAAAGGACTAAGCTGTACCCTGACATCACAGGCAGGTGGAATGGGCGGCAAGACAGGATTATATGATGTAGGTGTTCCAATCAAAGAGAATACAAAACTCGGCTACAAACTTGCAAGAGAAGGGGACAGCATCGATCTGGGCTATGCGAATCTCAACAGCAGGAGAGGAAGAGTCGGACATCAGATTGCACACACTCTGACTACAGGTGTTCAACAGGGAACGCTGCACTTTGTCGATCTTTCACCGCCGCCGGTGGTAACGGAAGAATGCAGAAGCCTGAACACCAGACAATGCGGTGTCCACAAATATAAAGGAGAATGTTCCGGTGTATTAGCAGAGGATGGAGCAAGAGCAGTCTTAACACCAGCAAAAGAAAATGTCCGGCAGAACGGCAGACGCATGAAGGAACCGGAAGAACCAATGTTCACGATTACTGCGACAGATCGTCATGGCATCTTGTATCACGGAAGAATACGCAGGCTGGTTCCAAGAGAGTGTCTGCGTCTGCAGGGATATTATGACTGGCAGATCGATAAGATCATAGACTGCACATCGGATGCACAGCTATATAAACAGGCTGGGAACGGCGTAACTGTTACAGTGATCGAAGCAATCGGAGCACTACTGCGAAAGGCAGATGCGGAGCGAAAAGAACTGGAACTGTCTGAGAAAGGATAGTGTCGGTGATGATTGGAATTCAGGATCAGTACTTTGGTACGGAAATCGAGATGACAGGGATCACCAGACAACGGGCTGCAGAAGTTGTAGCAGAACTGTTCGGGACAGAAGCCGTTTATGAAGGTGCGTATTACGGAATATGGTCAGCGAGAGATCGGGAAGGAAAAAAGTGGAAGTTCATGTCTGACGGAAGCATTGATACACAAAGAAAATCAGGTGGTCGAATCGTGTCAGCAGATAGAGAATATTCAACAGAGATGGTATCACCGAAATTATCCTATGATGAAATGGGAAAGTTACAGGAAGTTGTACGCTGTCTGCGGAGGCATGGAGGTTTTGTCAATGAGTCCTGTGGTCAGCATGTTCATGTAGATGCGGCGAACCATACACCGCAGAGTCTGAAAAATGCGCTGACCATTATGTACGCAAAGGAAGATATCCTGTTCAAAGCACTGAAAGTGCAGGAAAGAAGAGAGTACAGCTATTGTCAGAAGGTGCGTCCGGAGGTATTGGAAAAAATCCGAAAAATGCCAAACAAATCCATTACGATGGACCGGGTAAGAAATGTCTGGTATGGAGGCAGGGATGGAAGTCATAATCATTATGACAGTACCCGGTATTATGCATTAAACCTCCATGCTGTATTTTCCAAAGGAACATTGGAGTGGCGCTGTTTTGAAAGTACCCTTCATGCAGGAAAAGTGAGGGCGAACATTACACTGGCACTTGCGATTTCCGCACAGGCGATCAATCAGAGATCCACCCAGATGAAAAAGACACCGATCTCAGAAAACCCGGCGTTTACATTCCGAACGTTTTTGTTGCGGCTCGGATTAATCGGAGAAGAATATAAGAATGTACGGAAACACCTGCTGGTAAATCTGGAAGGTGATCTGGCATGGAGATACGACAAAAGCACGTATGAGTGTCTGAAGAAAAAGCAAAGGACGGAAGACATCAGATCGAGGTGAGAAAAATAGAAGAGAGATATTATTTTGCTTATGGCAGTAACATGAACCTGGGGCAGATGAGATTCCGCTGTCCGGATGCAGAAGTGGTTGGAAATGTCCGGCTGGAAGATTACCGGCTGGCATTCCGTGGCAGAGCTCCGGGAAATGGCGTTGCAACTGTGCTTCCGGAAAAAGGAAGCTGTGTGGATGGAGTCTTATGGAAAATCACAGAAGCTTGTGAAAAGAATCTGGATTTTTATGAAGGATTTCCGAATTTTTATGGGAAAGAAACCATTCAGGTAAAGGATCAGGAAGGAGCTTTAAGGGAAGTATTCGTATACACGATGAACTCCCCTCATAAGGATGTTCCGGCAAGACCATCGAAATTTTATCTGGATGGAATTCTGGAAGGATGTCTGGAAAATGGCTTGCCGACAAAGGCAGTGATGGATGCAGTAAAACGCACCAGACAGGAAATGAAAAAAGCAGAAAAGCAATATACAAGATAAATGTTACCGCAGAGGGAGAGCCTTCTGCGGTATTTTACTGAACAATGTATTTATTATCAGAAAGGAAACACACATGAAGGTGAAGAATTTAAAAACCAGAATCGCAGCCTTTGGACTGGCTGTCCTGATGGGCGTCAGTACCTTAAGCAGTGCCAATGCGTTCGCGGCCGAGCAGACGGATGTAGGGCAGGAGGTACAGGCATCCGAACAGGCGGTTACGAGTCAGAAAGAACAGGCAGTTACGGCAGACGATATTACGAAAGAGATTTCGGATGAAACATTTGCAGTGGAAACCAGTATGGAAGGAATCCATTATGATGCAGAAAAAGAGGATGTTACGCTTATCAGCATCCAAGATGAAAATGGTGGGGAATACCATCCGGACAAAGCCGGAACTTACATTGCCTCTTACATGGTTGTACCAAAGGATCAGAGTGACAGCTATACCATCAACCGAAAGGTGATCCTGACGGATACGGAAGGTCAGGCACATGCACAGGACAATGGTGGGGAAAAGCAAAAATCAGATACAAAATCTGAAGATGATTCGGACTCGCCTGTGCAGAACTATACCGATGTAGAAATCGAGGCATCCGGGGAAGATGCATCTGCACAGGCAATCGAAGAATTCAAAGAGAATATTGAAGAAGGAAATGTCATGGTACTGTCTGCGGCTGAAAGAGCCACAAGCAGCGGTTCAACAGTCACACTGACAAAAGGAAGAACGATCTATTATCCAAGTTATCTTGGAAATTATCTTACTTGTCTGTTTACAGTCAATGGAAAGATCGCATACTGTCTCCAGTCCCAGAAAGCATCCCCACCGAGTGGAAGTTATGTGGCACAGGTATTGGACAGTAACAAGAATCTGCAGAAAGTCCTTTACTATGGCTATGGCGGGGCAGGAGATCTGACAGGAAGTTATCTGTCCGGGAAATCAGAGGATGAAAAGTATGTGTATACGCATATTGCAGCCAGCTACGCTTACGCAGGAGAAGCCGGATTTACCGGATGTAATTATAATGACCTTGTAAATGCAGGGGTTATCGCATATATCAATTATCT
>NZ_CAKRAH010000055.1 GCF_934294775.1 uncultured Dorea sp. | reverse complement strand
ATTCGGAATGAGGCTTAGAAGTAGTTAGAGAGTCTGGATTCCCGTTAACAGAAAGCAAATCCACTGTTTGAGACGAAGGTCGAGTTTGGGTTTGCTTTCTGTTGCTTTTAGGGAATTCAGGCTCTCTTACTACTTCTTGCTTCATGGAGTCGCGGACCAGATCTTATACCAAGGCATACGCAAGGACCGGGAATCCACCCAAAATTAATGTATTAAACAGCTTTTTTATTCTTCCGTGATTTTTTTGACACTGTCTTTTTCCCGGAGTTTTTCTTTCGTTTTTTATCTACATCCGGCTTTTTTCTCACACTCCAGCCAAATGTTCCAAGAGACTTTCCAAGTGTCAGATATTCTCCGTGTGAATATGCCAGAAGTCCGGCTTTTCCAAGCTGTAATCTTCCTTTTTCATCCAGATATTCTTCTCCTACCTGAACGGCTTCTACTTTCGCCAGGAACATATGATGTGATCCCAGTTCTTTTACTTCTGTCACGGTACACTCGATATTCACCGGACACTCTTCTATGATTGGGGCATACTGCAGTTTTGAAGCTTTTCCCTGTGTCAGGTGCATTGCTTCCCACTTATCTACATCCCTTCCGGATCTGACGCCACACCAGTCGGTTGCTTTTTTCAGCTTTTCTGTCGTCAGATTGACGACAAATTCCCCGCTGTCCTTTAAAAGTCCATATGAGTAACGCTCCGGTCTTACGGAGATATACAACATTGCCGGATTCGTACATACCGTTCCTGTCCAAGCCACGGTTATGATATTTGCTTTTCCCGACTTATCTGCAGTACTTACCATCACTGCCGGCAGCGGATATATCATATTTCCCGGTTTCCAAATCTGTTTTCCCATCTCTTTACTCCTACTGCTGAAGTTCACTTACCAGTGTTGGTATCAGCTGTTTCTTTCTGGATACAACGCCCTTTAAGATCATCTTTTCCGCATCTTCCTTTAAGTCAAATGCATCGATGATATATTCTTTTGCTTTCGCTCCGCAGCACAGCAGTTCCGTTGATTCATCCAGAATGTCTGTAAGCATAAAGAATACCATCTGTACACCATTTTTTTCCAGTACTTCCGGCAGATACGGTGTCAGCATCTCTTTTACTTCCTGCAGTTCTTCCTTGCTCATGGAATTCAGCTGTCCTACTCCGAATACAGTATCATTAACCGTAAACTGTTTGAAATCCTGGAAGCAGATATCTTCTGCAGTCTTTCCGGCAAGACTGCTTCCTGCCTTGAACATTGCCTGTGCCTGTTCTTCCAGATTGATTCCTGCAATCTTCGCAAGCTTCTTGGCAACCTTTTCATCCAGTGGTGTGCAGGTCGGTGAACGGAATAACAGTGTATCCGAAATAATTGCAGAACACAGAAGTCCTGCGATCGTCGGTGTCAGTTCTACGTCATTTTCTTTGTACATCTGATATACAATGGTCGCCGTACATCCAACCGGCTGGTTCCTAAAGAATACCGGCCCCATCGTCTCGATATTGCCCAGTCTGTGATGATCGATAATTTCTACAATCTCAGCTTCTTCAATTCCGTCCACTGCCTGATTCTTTTCATTATGATCTACCAGAATTACTTTTTTCTTACTTACATTCAGGAAACGACGTCTGGAAACAAATCCTTTGAATTTTCCATGTTTATCAATGATTGGGAAATCACGGTATTTTTTCTTTGCCATCACTTCCTTGATGTCTTCTACATAATCACTCATATGGAACGACGTAAGCGGCATCTTCGTCATAAAACGTTTTACCGGCACACTCTGATTGATCAGACGTGCAGCTGTAAATGTATCATGTGGTGTGCTGATGATGACTGTGCTCTGTGACTCCGCCCGTTTGATCACTTCCTCGGAAACGGTCGCATTCTGGCACACTACCATACAACTTACATCAATATCCAGTGCACAGATCTGCGATTCCACACGGTTTCCAAGAATAACCAGGTCATCCTTTTCAATGAATTCCTGCATCAGATCCGGACTTGATGCTCCGATTGCAACTTTTCCTTTGGTAAAATATCCATGTTCATTACCTGTTATCAACTCTCCGTCCAGAGTATGGATGATATTACGGTACTGCGTTCTTGCTTTTGCCAGAATTGTATTATCATATACATCCATATAAGAGGTTGCAATATCTCCAGTAGAGATAACACCCATAAGTTCCTCATCTCTTAAGATTGGAATGGTTTTGATATTATTCTCTTTCATCTTGATCCATGTATCTTTCAACGATACATTCGGACCTACTCCATCAATCTGATGGATATCCATATCCTTTACCTGTAGTTTTACATTTTCCAGAAGATTCGGTGTCTTTACTCCAAATTTCTGTAAAACATAATGTGTCTCTTCATTTATCTGACCGGCTCTTTTTGCAATGTATTCATTACCGGTTATTTCTCTTTTCAAATTTGCATAAGCGATTGCTGAACAGATGGAATCCGTATCGGGATTCTTATGTCCCACAACGTATATTTTTCCTGCTTTCTTAGCCATATTTTATCTTTCACATCCTTTTCCTTATGATCTCTTAAGTATTAAGCTTGCCATCTTTTTCAGGTTTCGTCAACCTTTATTTCCATGTATTTCGTATTTTTCTTTGAACAATATTATAGTTGTATGCTATACTAAAAACAATACAGAAAACTTGCCACTGGCAGCTTCTCTTGCATACTTTAGCATACAGAACACTTACCACTGGCAACTTTTCTTCCATACTTAGGTATATAAAAGAACATTTCTAATCATGTTCTTAATAAAATAATAAGAAGGGAACAAAACACTATGAACGAAGAATTATTACACAAAGAAACACAGAACGAAGAAACATCAGTTACAATGGCTGACCTTGAGGGACATTTTGATGATGCAAACCCATGGAACGTCGTAGCATCTTACATGGAAAAAGGAACTATCCTTCCGGTTAAAGTCGAAGGAATCGTCAACGGCGGTGCCATTGCCATGGTTGAAGGCCTGCGCGGATTCATCCCTGCATCCAGATTATCACTGTCTTATATTGAAGATCTGGAAACTTACCTGTTAAAAGATATCGAAGTTAAAGTCATCGATGTAGATGAAGCGAATAACCGTCTTGTACTTTCTGCCCGTGAGATTCTGCAGGAAAAAGCAAGAAAAGAACGCGAAGCAAAGATTGCCAACATCAAAGTAGGCAGCGTTATGACAGGTACTGTAGAAAGTCTTCAGAACTATGGCGCATTCGTAGATCTTGGAGATGATCTCTCCGGACTGGTTCACGTATCCCAGATCAGTTTAAAACGAATCAAATCTCCTGCTGATGTATTAAATGTCGGCGATGAAGTAACTGTAAAAGTCATCGGAATCAAAGACGGAAAGATCAGCCTGAGCATGAAAGCTCTTGAAGAAGAAAAGAAAGAGGAAGAAGAAATCCATGTAGAGATTCCAAAAGCCGAAGAAATCGGAACCAGCCTCGGAGATCTTTTCAAAGGATTAAAATTAAATTAATGCTGAACAAAAAACGCTCCGCAACGGCCTAAAAAGGTTGTTGCGGAGCGTTTTTATTCAACTGCAAATATCTATTCCGGTTTCACCCTCTCCAAATCCCTAAGCCATGCATCCGAACATGCATCACTTGGCATTCTCCAGTCTCCTCTTGGCGAGAGGGCTACGGTTCCGACCTTCGGTCCGTCCGGCAGGCAGGAACGCTTGAACTGCTGGATAAAGAATCTTCTGCAGAATGTATACAGCCATTGATAGATGGTTGCATCATCGTATTCCCCGTCAAATGCATAACGGGCGATTCTGTATATCTTGCTTGGTTCATAACTGAATCTCAGAAGATAATACAGGAAGAAATCATGTAATTCATAAGGACCGACAAGATCCTCTGTCTTCTGTGCGATCTCGCCGTCTTTTGGCGGAAGAAGTTCCGGACTTACCGGTGTATCCAGGACATCATATAATACGTCTTTTAATTCCTGGTCCTCACAGGTATCCGCATAATAATGTACCAGATGTCTTACCAGTGTCTTAGGAACGGAGGCATTCACACCATACATAGACATATGATCTCCATTGTAAGTTGCCCATCCAAGAGCAAGCTCTGACATATCTCCGGTTCCGATTACGATACCACCTGTCTGGTTGGCAACATCCATCAACACCTGCGTTCTCTCTCTTGCCTGTGAGTTCTCATATGTCACGCTATGATCTTCCGGATCGTGTCCGATGTCTTTAAAGTGCTGCTCAACCGCTGCTCCGACCGGAATCTCCCGAAGCGTGGCTCCAAGTTTCAATGACATCTTACATGCATTCTGATAGGTTCTGTCTGTCGTTCCAAAGCAAGGCATCGTTACCGCGATCACACCACTTCTGTCCATTCCAAGTGCGTCAAATGCCTTGGCAGTAACAAGCAGTGCCAGTGTCGAATCCAGACCTCCCGAAATTCCTACAACAGCACTTTTTGCATGTGCATGTGCCAGACGCTTTTTCAGTCCCATCGCCTGGATTGTCAGAATCTCTTCACATCTTAAGTTTCTCTCTGCCATGACACTTGGCACGAATGGTCGGGATGCAAATGTTCTGGTAAGCTTTGTCTCTGTAATCTCTAATTCAAATGGAATGCGGATCAGTGTTCTCTCCTGCTCTGTCTTAAATGTCGTATTCTTTCTTCTTTCGCTGAGCAGACGCTTCAGATCCAGTTCTGTATAGATCACTTCATTTACAAATCTGCTGCTGGAGGCAAGTGTCGTTCCATTCTCTGCGATAATATTATGTCCGCCAAATACCAGGTCTGTCGTAGATTCTCCTTCTCCGGCATTTGCATAGATATAGCCACAGATCAGCCTTGCCGACTGTCCTTCGATCAGGCTTTCCCTGTAAGATGCCTTTCCGATGGTCTCATCACTTGCCGAACAGTTCACGATCACAGTCGCACCTTCTCTTGCAGCCAGTGTGCTTGGCGGAACCGGTGACCATACATCCTCGCAGATTTCAGCTGAGATAACGAGTTCTTCCATCTCTTTTGCTACAAATAAAAGCTGTGGGCCAAATGGGATTTTCTCCCCGTTTAGTTCAATCCATCTGGCACTTTCCGGTCCCGGACGGAACTGGCGCATCTCATAGAATTCTCCGTAATTAGGTAAAAATGTCTTCGTTGTAAGTCCCAGAATCTTTCCTTTATTAAGTGCTGCTGCCACATTATACAGCTCACCGTCTACCGCAAGCGGAAGGCCTACAAATATAATCGCATCTTTATCACGGGTAGCCTCCGCAATCTGATACAATGCTTTTTTTGACTCTTTTAATAATATATCCTGCATGAACAAATCACTGCATGTATATCCCGTCACACACAACTCAGGAAATACAATCACTTTTGCCCCCTGCTTCGTTGTCTCTTCTATACTCTTACAGATATTTTCTGTATTATAAGCAACATCTGCCACACGGATATCCGGTGTTACTGCCGCTACCTTTACAAATCCATCTTTCATGACATTCTCCTTTTGACCAGATATGATTCCTTTTTATCCGGCCGTTTTTATCGTTTGCACTGTTTCAGAATTGTTTTTAATTCATCTACAGAATAATTATATGCCGTATTGCAGAAATGACACTTCACTTCAATGTCTTTTCCTTCATCGATCATATCCTGGATTTCTTTTTTTCCTACGCTGATAACCGCTTTTTCTACTCGCTCTTTTGAACAGTTGCAGTAAAATCTTGTTGGAAGTGTATCCGTAATTTCAAGTCCGAGATTACCAAGAAGAATCTCCAGGATCTGTTCCGGTGTCTCACCTTTTTTCAGATGATCTGTTACGGATGTAATGTTCTTTAAGTTTTCTTCGATCTGACTGATCGTCTCTTCTTTTGCAAATGGCATCATCTGGATGATAAATCCGCCTGCACATTCTACCGTATTATCTTTTGCCATCAATACCCCAAGCCCTACAGATGACGGTACCTGCTCTGAATTGGCAAAATAATACGTAAGATCTTCTGCGATCTCACTGGATACCAGGATCGTCTGTCCGGAATATGGCTCTTTTAATCCCATATCTTTGATTACCTGGATCAGTCCGATTCCAACTGCACCGCCGACGTCTAATTTTCCATTTTTTGGCGGCAGGATGACGTCCGGATTATTTACATATCCTTTTACATCCCCCTTGCTGTCCGCTGTTACGGTGATGCCGCCAAGCGGTCCGTCTCCTCTTACCTGCAGCGTCAGCATATCTGATTCATTTTTCATCATGCTTCCCATCATGGATCCTGCTGTTAAAAGTCTTCCAAGTGCTGCAGTTGCCACCGGGCTTGTATTATGATGTTCTCTTGCTTCCTCTACAAGTTCTCTTGTTGTTGCTGCAAATGCTCTTACCTGTCCATCTGCTGCAGTTGCTCTTACAATATAATCTTTCATATATAATAAATTCCTTTCCCGTTATTTTCCATATTCCCTTGCAATAACAGTAATCCTTTCACTGTTATGCATCGGGGCCTTCTGTGTATAGGCATCGTATGCCGTCACAAATTTCAGTCCGGATGCCTCGATCATCGACCGGATATCCCGGAGTGTATATGCCTTCTGAAAATGGCTCTCCTGATACTTGCGGTACAGGTCATCTTCTTCCTGTACAAATAGTGTCAGTTCATACTCATTGATCATTGATGTATGATCATAATAGTTTTCCCAGATAAAGCTGCATTCCTCTCTGTCTTCAGCGATTACCTGATTTCCCAGTATTTCTCTGTATTTGTATTCTGTGTTAAAGTCAAAGATAAAGATTCCCTGTGGATCCAGATAATTATTGACCAGACGGAACACTTCCTCAAGTTCTGCTTTTTCTGTAATATAATTCACAGAATCACAGACACTCACAACTGCTTTTACCGTTCCGTATAATTCAAATTCCTGCATATTCTGAAGCAGATATAAGATATCATGTCCGCTTTCAATCCGCTTTTCCATCGCTATCTCAAGCATGTCTTCCGAATTGTCCACACCGATCATATCGTATCCTTTTTCCGCCAGAAGCTCTGTCATACTTCCGGTTCCACATCCAAGCTCCAGAACCAGTCCGTCTTTCACTCCGTACTCTTTTAATCTCTCTTCCAGATAATCTGCCCATTCTTCATACGGCACATTATCCATGAATGTATCATAAACTTCGGCAAAGCTTGTATATGCCTCCATGTTCTCCTCCTTTGATCAGTATTTCCATTCTTTTCCTGTTGAAAAAATACCAACATCTCATTAACATTTCTATTATATCTGCTATCATACAAAAACGCAATTTATCTTTTTTGACTTTTGGTCACTTTTTTGTTATACTTGTATATATGTTAGAAATTCTATACGAAAAAGGGAGTCTGAACACTTATGGGAAGAGTGGAAGAAAATAAAAAGAAGAAAAAAGAAGCTCTCTTTCGCACTGCGTATGAATTATTTACCACAAAGGGGATTAATTCTACTGCCATTTCGGATATTGTTGAAAAGGCAGGGGTCGCGAAAGGTACTTTTTACCTTTATTTTAAAGATAAATACGATATCAAAAACAAACTGATCGCACACAAGACCACAGAACTGTTCGACGATGCAAGCCATGCGTTGGATCGTTCCGGTATCACAGGGCTTGAGGATCAGCTGATTTTTGTTATTGATCATATTATAGATAAACTGGTCCATAACAAACCATTGCTGAATTTCATTTCCAAGAATCTGGTTATGGGTGCTTTAAAGTCTGCATTCTGGGCTAACGAAGAAAATGATGTTAATTTTTATGAACGTTATCTGAAGCTCATCGACGCCGATGAATATGACTATGAAGATGTCGACGTCATGCTCTTTACCATCGTAGAGCTTGCTGGTGCTTCCGGTTATAACTCCATCCTTTTCGGCGAGCCTGTTCCAATCGATGAGTACAAGCCATTCTTGTACCGGACGGTCCGGCTGATTATCCAAAGTCATAGAAAACTGTAAAAGACACCTGACATTACATGGAAATTTCTATTTTCTATTTCCTGTAATGTCAGGTGCCCTTTTCTATCATTCACTGACATCATTTATCAGTCAGTAATATCTATCATTTTCCCCAGACTCAAAAAAGATGTTTTTAAATTGCAGTCAGAAGATTTACTTCGCCTGATATACTTCTTCTTCAATCTCTGTACGTGTTCCTTTGACAGAACCCTGTACCATTTCCGGCTTTCCGCCGCCACGTCCCTGGAACGTAGTATTTAACATCTTACTAAGCGGACGGACATCCTCTGACCTGCTTCCGATTACATAACGGTATCCTTCTTCATCCGTGCCGGCAAATACTGCACAGATTTCCGCACCCTTATCTAACAGCTTGTTCATCATCTCACGTGGAAGATTTCCAGATAAGGTACTGTCAAATACAGTTACGATTTTCTGATCTACTGCAATCTCAGCTACCCGGTATTCCAGAAGTTTCTGCTGCATTTCAGCCAGCTGGCTCTTCATGCGGTTCTGCTCATCTTTTAATCTTACAACTGCTTCTGCCACTTCATATTCTTTTGCACATAACAAAGCTGAGATTTCTTTTGTCATCGAATCTTTCTTCTCGTAATCTCTCATGGCGCGTCTGCCACAGAGCATTGTAATACGCTCGCCGCCTTTATAATTGACCATGCTTACAAGCTTGATCGCTCCGATCTCTCCGGTCGTCTTCACATGCGGTGCACAGCATGCACATACATCGTATCCTGGTATCTCCACGATACGGACCTGTCCTTCAATCTCAATTTTGCTGCGGTAATCCAGATCTTTTAATTCATCTTTTGCCGGATACAGAATCCTTATCTCCAGATCCTGATACACTGCCTCATTTGCAGCTGCTTCAATCTCTTTTAACTGCTCTTTGCTGATCGGACCATCAAAATCCATTGTGCAGTAATCACTGCCCAGATGGAATCCGACATTATTATATCCGAATCTTTCGTGTACGATTCCGGACACGATATGCTCACCGGTATGCTGCTGCATCTTTTCAAAGCGCTCATCCCAGTTAATCTTTCCGTTAACTTCACTTCCGGCCTCCAGAGGTGCTTTTGTTGTATGATAGATCACATCGTCCTTCTCATGTACATCTGTAACCTCTGTATCTCCAAGCATCCCGGTATCCGCATACTGGCCACCGCCTTCCGGAAAGAAAACGGTCTGGTCCAATACCACGCGGTATCCATCTTTTGCTTCTTCACAGGAAATTACTTTTGCTGTAAATTCAGTTCTGTGACTATCCTGGTAAAATAATTTCTCTGTCATCTGCGCTTACATCCTCTCCGGTGCTTCAAATCCCAGTACATCGATACATGCTTCCAGCACATCTTTTGTTACTTTTAAAAGTGCAATATAACTCTTCTGTTTTTCCTGATCTTCCTCTGCAAGAATCTTTGTCTCATGATAGAAACGGTTAAATGCATTGGCAAGATCGTAGATATATGCACAAATCTTATGTGGTGCAAGATCCTGGAACGCATTTGCCATAACATCATTATATTTTGCCACTTCAAGCATCAGCGCTTTTTCACAGTCTGCATGTGCATCCTGTACTTTCAATCCATCCAGTTCATTGCCCTGTGCCTGGTATTTATTCAGGATTGACTTGATACGTACAATCGTATAGAGGATATACGGTCCTGTATTTCCCTCAAAAGAAGTAAATCTGTCCACATCAAATACATAATCCTTAGATGCCTGGTTTGACAGATCGCCATACTTAATTGCTGCAAGTCCGACAGTTTTCGCAGTCTGTCTTGCTTCGCTTTCTTCTACCGTACGGTTCTCATCAATCTTCTTATACATCTCTTCTGTAATCTCTGCGATCAGCCTCTCCAGACGCATAACACCGCCTTCTCTTGTCTTGAAAGGCTTTCCGTCTTTTCCATTCATAGTACCGAATCCCAGGAATTTCAGTTCTGTCTCTTCAGGTACGATACCTGTTTTCTTTGCAGAACGGAACACCTGTGTAAAATGAAGCTCCTGACGTTTGTCTACTACATAGATTACTTTATCCGGATGATAATCTTCTTCTCTCTGTACAAGTGTTGCAAGGTCTGTTGTTCCATATAAAGATGCTCCGTCAGACTTCTGGATCATACAAGGCGGAATTTCTTTGGTATCTGTCTCTTCCTGTACATCGATAACCAGTGCTCCCTGATCCTCGTGTGCAAATCCTTCTTTTTTCAGTCTGTCGATCATATCCGGGATATAAGCCTGTGCATCAGACTCCCCTTTCCACAGATCAAAGCTTACATTCAGATTCTCATAATTCTTCTTCAGATCTGATACCGATACGTGGATGATATGATTCCAGATTGCACGGTATCCTCTGTAACCATTCTGTAACAGATATGTTGCATGCAATGCATTTTCCCTGTATGCTTCATCTTCTTTTGCCTTACCACTGGCTGTTGGATAAATTTCTTCCAGCTCGCTGATGGTAAATGGTGCTTCCTCAGGGTATTCTCCTTCAAATGACTCATCAAAATATGGAAGCTCCGGTTTTCTTTCTTTCAGTTCTGTGATGATCAGCCCCATCTGATATCCCCAGTCTCCGAGGTGAATATCACCGAGTACTTTATGTCCCATCTTTCTTGCAATACGCTTCACACTTTCACCGATGATTGCCGAACGTAAATGTCCTACATGAAGCGGCTTTGCAACGTTTGGTCCGCCGTAATCCATGACGATCATTTCCGGCGTCTCTGCTTTTTCAATTCCAAGATCTTCTGTATCTTCCATCTGGTTCAGATAGTCTGCAACAAAAGATTTTTTCAATCTAATATTAATAAAGCCAGGCTTTACTGCAACTACTTCTTCCATGCATGCACTCTCTTTTAATAATGCTACGACATCCTCAGCGATCATAATCGGCGCTTTTTTGTAAGCTTTCGCTCCTGCCATTGCACCATTACACTGGTATTCGCACAGATCCGGACGGTTTGATAATGTTACACGTCCATAACTTCTGTCATATCCGGCTTTTTCAAATGCATCTGCCAATTCTTCTGCAATATAGTCAATGATTTTTTTCATGGTATATTTCCTCCATTTCTTCCGCTATATCTTCCTATCTATCTCTCCCTGTTTTTCCCCGGAAATCCGGATTTTACAGGTATTTAGGCATAAAAAGTACACACCCGGGCGGATTCGAACCGCCGCTCCCGCCTCCGGAGGGCGGTGCTCTATCCCCTGAGCTACGGGTGCGCATACAATAACATTATGAAATTGCATTAACAATATTAACACATCTCATTCATAAAGTAAAGGAAATGCTTCGTACTTTTTTCAAGACTTTCCGATATCTGCATCCGTTCCAGGCATTTCCCCTACTTTTCTTACTCTTTATGGAATGAGTCGCCCGCTCTTCCTGTCATAGTAATACACCTGATTTGAAAGGACCTCTTCTTCCTCCACCTGTGTTTCATTCATCTCTTTTACCAGTGCCTCCAGTTCTTCCTTTTCCGGTGCTTCGCTTTCTGCCACAAGGATTACTTCATGTACACTGCTTGGAAGGATATAATAGTTTTCTCCGATTACTTCTCCTGCCATCCGCAGTCTGTCCGGATACAGAAGCGCCGCCGCACCATAATTGCGCATCTCATTACTCAGGATATACATCTGCTCTCCCGGACCTTCTTCCTCCTCAAATCCAAGAAGTTCCTCCAGAATCTTTTTCATCTGCATAAATTCACATGGGAATATCTCCTGCGTATTCCTGCATGCATGATAGTAAAGATCTTCTTCTCTAATCTTCCACATCTTCAGATGCTCATTTTTCACCAGCATCGATGCAATCCCGTATTCATCTACTTCCAGGGCAACATAATATACAATTGCCAGATCCTGATATTCTTTGTACGGCACTTCCCTTAACAGCTCCTGATTCGCCGCCCTTCCGATCACACGGTATACGATCTTATCTTTGATCCGGTCATACTCTTTAAGCTTTTCCCCGTCTTTCCACGAATCCTGAAATCTGATCTTTTCATATAATTCCAGTATATCTTTTACGATCGCATCCTGTGTCCAGCCACACAGGAACTGCTTATAATACTCCTCCAGATAAATCGTCGGTGATATATTGATTCCTTCTTCTGTGATCATGATTCCTCTTTTTTTCACACCATTATTTTTCATGTTTGTGTGTATGGATACTCTTTTTTCTTCTGTTACCTCCTTTTTAATCTTTTTCTCTATTGCCTCAATAAACTGAACGTATGTCATAAAAATACCTTTCCCTTCCGGCAATATAAAGAATGATTCTTTGAAACATTGCAGCGATCTGTGCTGCGTGAAATAGTGATTCATTTAAGAAATATATGAAATATTATGGTAGCTCAATTATAAAAAAGCCCTGCAAAAATTGCAAGACTTTTTTTATAATTTTCTACATATTTTTTCAGATTATGCTCTTGAAAGATATGCTCCTGTACGTGTATCAATCTTGATTGTTTCGCCCTGATCAACGAATAATGGTACGTTAACCTTTGCTCCTGTCTCAACAATTGCAGGTTTTGTAGCTCCTGTAGCTGTATTACCTTTTACTCCAGGCTCTGTCTCTGTAACAACCAGCTCAACACTAAGTGGTGGCTCGATGGCGAAAGCATTTCCCTGATAGAAGCTGATAGATACTTCTTCGTTCTCTTTTACAAACTTCATAGAATCTGCTGCATCCTCAGCGCTGATCATGATCTGCTCAAATGTCTCATTGTCCATGTAGTTGTAGAATTCCCCATCATTATAGAGATACTGCATTTTCTTTCTCTCAATATGTGCCTGCTCAAATGTCTCTGTTGGACGGAATGTAGTCTCTACTACACCACCATCGATAATATTTTTCATTTTAACACGTACGAATGCAGCACCCTTTCCTGGTTTTACATGCATGAAATCGATAACCTGACATACTTTTCCGTCAACTTCGATTGTCACACCATTACGGATGTCTCCTGCTGAAACTTTTGCCATTATCTTATCCTCCTTAAATCGCGCAAATGCGCTTGCGTAATTTTCATCTCATATCATTTTATAATACATGATGTTATTTTTCAACCTTTTTTTCGTGTGTCTGACTCTTCTTATAAAAATGTAACACAATTTTCTCCAGATACCGCTTCAATACGATCTGGATTTCTTCCTTAGGATGGATCGGTTTTACCAGAATATTGGGTATCCCGGCTCTCTTGGCTCCCCATACATCTGTAAAGAGCTGATCGCCTATGAATACCGTACTTTTCCGGTCTGTCCCCATAATCTCCATTGCCTTCAGATAGTTCTTCGTAGACGGTTTATGTGCATTATACACATAGTCCACCTGAATATCCCGGTTGAACATCTCAACTCTTGGCTTCTGGTTATTCGAAATCAGGCAACAACGAAATCCAATCTTTTTCAATCTGGCAAACAGTGCCTTTGCCCTGTCATCTGCCGGTGCCCCGTGAGGTACCAGCGTGTTGTCGATATCAAAGATCACTCCCCGCACACCTTCTTCATATAATTTTTCAAAATCAATTACATAGGTAGATGCAACATAGTGATCCGGGAAAAATTTATCAAACATACTATTCTTCTGACTCCTGCAGACGCTGAACCAGTTCTTCACAGATCTGAAGGACTGACTTATTGTCTGTATTAATTACGATATCTGCTGCCGCTTCATATTTTTCACGACGCTGTTCCATAAGTTCTGAGATACCTTTGACATTCTTTCTTCCGTTCAACACCGGTCTGTCGTTGCTGTCTTTTACACGTTCGTAGATTGTCTCTGGTGTTGCAGTAAGAAGTACGACTCTTCCGTTCTTCTTCATCTCAGCAACATTTCTCTCTCTTAATGCAGCTCCACCACCACAAGAGATAACTGCATTCTTATGCGACTGCATTTCGATCAGAAGGTTTGTCTCAAGGTCACGGAAATATTCTTCACCATATGTAGCAAAGATATCCGGAATGCTCATCTCTTCACGCTCTGCAATTACCTGATCCATCTCTACGATATCCATATCGAACATTGTGCTTAAGTAATCAGAAATCGTTGTCTTACCGGCACCCATGAATCCAATCAGAACGATATTGTAATCGAACAGTTTTCTTGCCTGGATTCTCTTACTGTTACGTAAGATGCATCCAAATACATCAAATATCTCTTCTTTATATTTATTATCTTTAAGTTTTTCTTCCAGACGCTTTTTCTGTTTTTCTTCCTGCTGCGGCTGTAAGATTGGCATGCCATACTCTTCTTTATATGCCATAATCTTTTCAATAATTGAATTACGTTCTACCAATGCGTCAATAATCTTATCATCGCATAAAGCCAATTGCTCTCTGTACATTTCTAAATCATTCATGTCTTGTGTTCTCCTATAAAAACTTTCGCCTACATACTTTTGTATTATAGCAATAAACCCGGATTCATGCAATATTATACTGTATATTCATTCAGTACTTTTGTATATTTTTACTTTCTTTCTTAAAATCCATAGACAAAATCTATCAACTTTCACAAAAATATGAATTTGTCTTTTATTTAACAAGGCCATATAATCAAAGTATAACAATCAATTATAATGTTTAAATGGAGGATGACAAACTATGAAAAACAATTTTCCACACGTATTCAGCCCTCTGACTGTCAGAGGTATGACACTCAAGAACCGTGTTGTAATGATGCCTATGGGAAGTGATTTCGCCGGACATGATGGGGAATTAAGCGACGAACATATCAAATACTATGAACTGCGTGCACGTGGCGGCACAGGACTTATTATGGTAGAAAATGTCTGTGTAAAATATCCGGAAGGATCAAACGGAACCACACAGCTTCGTCTGGACAAGGACTGCTACATTCCTCGTCTGTTCACGTTAACAGAAGCCTGTCACAGACAGGGTGCTCTGATGGGAATTCAGATCAACCACGCAGGAGCTTCTGCTATGAGCTCAAGAATCGGTATGCAGCCAGTATCTGCTTCCCGTTTTCCATCCAAAGCCGGTGGTGAGATTCCTCGCGGACTTTCAAAAGAAGAGATTGAAAGCATTGCTAAAGATTACGGAACAGCTGCAAAAAGAGCCGTTAACGCTGGATTTGACGTTGTAGAGATCCACGCTGGACACTCTTACCTGATCAGCCAGTTCTTATCTCCTACTACCAACGACCGTACAGATGAGTTTGGAGGAAGTGCTGAAAACCGCGCACGTTTCTGTCGTATGGTCATCGATGAAGTACGTAAAGCAGTAGGACCTAGAATTCCGATCTCATTACGTCTTAGTGTAGATGAACTTGTAGAAGGTGGTAATACGGTAGAAGATTGCCTGGAATATCTGGAATATCTGAACGACGAAGTAGATATCTACGATACTTCCGCAGGACTGAATGCTTCTATCCAGTACCAGATCGATGCCAACTATCTGGAAGACGGATGGCGTTCATACATGGCAAAAGCTGTCCGCGATAAATTCGGAAAACCAACGATTGCAATCGGAAACATCCGTGATCCTAAGGTAGCTGATGATATCCTTGCAAGAGGCGATGCTGATCTGATCGGTATGGGACGTGGACTGATTGCTGATCCAGACTGGTGTAATAAAGCACAGTACGGTGACGTATGTGATATCCGTAAATGTATCTCTTGTAATGTCGGATGTGTTGGTAACCGTATCGGTGGTAACAAACCACTTCGTTGTACGATCAACCCGGATCTGATCAACGGAGAAGCTTACAAGAAACAGAAAGTAAACAAACCATGCAGCGTTGTAGTTGTAGGTGCCGGAACTGCCGGACTGGAAGCTGCATGTACTGCTGCTGAGGTTGGATGCAAGGTTACATTATTAGAAAAAGAAAAAGAAGTTGGTGGTCTGTCTGTAGAGATTTCAAAGATTCCTGCAAAGAAGAGACTTGCTGATTTTCCAACTTACTTAAAACACCGTGCTTCCAAACTTTCAAACCTTACTATTAAAACAGGTGTTGACGCAACCGTTGCTGAGATTAAGAAATACAAACCAGACCTCGTTGTAAACTCAACCGGTTCTGTACCTCTTCTTCCACCAATCGAAGGATTACATGACAACCTTGGAAAGAAAGGTTCTAACGTATATTCAATCAAAGACATGATTGCCAACTTAAAGAACTATCCGGAAGACATGACAGGTAAGAAAGTTGTCGTTGTCGGTGGCGGTGCCGTAGGACTTGATGTTGTTGAATTTTTCGCTCCACGTGGTGCTGAGACAACGATCATCGAAATGATGCCGATCATCGGAAATGGTCTGGATGCTTCTTCTACATCAAGCATGAAAGAATGCATGACCAAACACAATGTAAGACAGATGACAAATACTGCTCTTCAGAAAGTAAATGCACATTCTTTCCTTGTAAAATACGACGGAAAAGAAGAAGAACTTCCATTTGATTATGGATTCGTATGCCTTGGTATGAGAGCCAACGCTCCAATCTGGAACGACATCCAGGAAGCTTTTGTTGGTGAAGATGTTGAAGTTCTTAACATCGGTGACTCTGTCCGCGCAAGACGTATCATCGACGGAACAGATGCCGGACGCCACATGGTATTAAACACACTGGAAAGATTAAACTATCTTTAAAATATGACCCTTAAAGGGGTACCCCTTTCCAATATAAAATATAAATACAAAAGAGAAAGCTTCGGAGAATCGCAGGTAATGAATGATTCTCCGAAGCTTTTTCTATATTCGATCAGTTCAACATCTTATTTATTTTATTTCTTCAGAATTCTCTCTTCTCCATCACCCGCATAGAGATTATCATAGAGATCACACCAACGATACCCCACATGATCACACTGACTCCAAGAATTCCTTTGCTACCCAATTTATCCATCTGATTCAATAAACACTTTACACTCTGTGCAACCTTAGTTCCTTCCGCGAATTCCTGCATCAATATTCCTAATGCAACAACCAATAGAACTATTGTAACTAACGCAATTCTCCCTCTTTCTGGCCCAAACTTTAACTGTGCCGGAAGTGCAACTGCAACCATCAATAATCCTGCTGTGACTCCACCGATACAACAACTCATCCAGTCACCCCAT
>NZ_CAKRAH010000054.1 GCF_934294775.1 uncultured Dorea sp. | reverse complement strand
AAAAATCAAAAAGCAGGAATCATAGTTTTATAAATGCTTACGATTTCTGCTTTTTGCTAAAGTTAATGACATTGTGATTTTATTGGGTTTCTTGGATGGAAGGATAGAATTTACACCTTTGGAAGATCGGATCGGTAATCAAGACATGTGGAGACTGAAAGAGATATGTTCTGAAAATTTGGAATTGATGAATGCTGGCATAATTTTAAGGAACAAAGGGAAGTTGCCGATTTTTTACAAAAGAAATCTTGACAGTAACATACGGAACAGTATAATAATATTAACAGAACCCACCACGCCTCTGATTTTTTATGCGCAACCTGGTGGGACTTTTTCATTTGTGGATTATTTTATGTATCAGTATCCAAAACAATCATTAATAATAGAACAACAAATGCAACCAATTTTTGATAAAATATTATCATTATCAAAAGAAATACTTATATCTGAACAAGCTCGTGACCGTTTACTGTCTAAATTGATGAGTGGAGAATTGGAGGTTTTAGAATGAAGAAAGATTTAACTAATTCAAGGCTAGATAGACAAAATATTCTAAATAATGAAATGGCAATTGAAGAGATACAAAATAAATCTGGTGTAGAAGGTATTGTATGGAATAATAAGCTATTTGTGACTCGTGAAATGACTGCGAAATTTTTCGATGTTGATGTGAGAACTATTAGTCGATATTTAGAGCAAAATGGAGAGGAATTGTCTGAAAATGGATACGAGGTACTGCGCGGAAAAAATTTAAAATCTTTTTTAGATGCTGCGAGGAATTCTGGTAAGGACATTAATGTCCCTACCAAAACGACAGTTCTTGGTGTTTTTGATTTTCGTGCATTTTTAAATATGGCTATGCTCTTATCTGAGAGCGAAAAAGCAAGAGCACTTCGGCAGTTAATGTTAGATATTGTTATCGATCTTATTAACCGAAAAACTGGTGGAGGAACAAAGTATATTAATCAGAGAGATAAAGATTTTCTGTTTTCCTCATTACAGGAAGATAATTATCGTAGACAATTTACTGATGCACTTAAGGATTATGTTGAGGATAATCGTTATAAATATGCACACTTCACTGATATGATATATGTGAGCATATTTAAGGAAAAGGCGAAAGAATATAAAAAAATTCTTGATTTAAAGGCAAATGATAAAGTTAGAGATACTTTTTATAGTGAGATATTGGATATTATTGCAGCCTATGAAAGTGGTCTTGCTGATGCTATAAAACATGAATACGAACGAGTTGAGCATATTTTATCAATAAAAGAAACAGAAACCTTGTTTAGAAGTTTTGAAAACATGGCGTTATGGAAACCACTTATTCAACGAGGTCGAGTAAAAATGGCAAGTCGTGATATGGCACTGAGAGATGCATTTCATTATCAGTTATCTGAATATATTCAACCGCTTGACAGAGATGAATATAAAAAGTTTCTTGGAGCCGCAGGAGACGAATTGGATAGGTTGATGCGAGAAAATCAAGATGTTTTGCGCAGATTAAAGGAGCGTGATTAAATGGATGGAATCATTTATCTAACGCTGGAACAGGCAGAGCAGATACATAGAAAAACTATAACCTACAGTGGTGGTGGAACTTATGAAGCATTAGATGTAGGAAAATTAGACAGTGTTTTGCAGCATATACAGAATGATTTATACTATCCAACATTTGTAGATAAGTTGACACACTTGTTTTTTGTACTTGTGAATTTCATTGCTTTGCTGATGGAAACAAAAGACTTGCCATCACGTTATCATTACAATTTTTATTATTTAACGGTTATTTGGGAATTGCTCAAAATTTCATGAAAATCACTGAAAATATAAGCTATCATGTTGCTGCAGGGAAAATTAGCAAAGAACTTCTTCATAAAATTATGACAGCGATTATGGATGGAACTTATGAAAAAGATGAGGAATTAAAACTTGAGATAATGAATGCTATTGCTGAATAAGGGGAGATCAGCTTATATATGCCAAACATTACTCCCCATGTATGTGTCGGCATACCTATTGCTCAAATATGGCAAAATCCGGAATGAATCCAAAAGCATTGCAATATTTGATGGGCCACTCAGAGATCAGCGTAACGCTGAATACATATACGCATGTAAATCTTGAGGATGCCAGGGAAGAAATTGCTCGGATTCAGGTTGTGTAATTACGATTTTTAATTAAAAATAGCAAGGTGTAAAATAGAAAAACATACACCTTATTTTACACCTTTTGCGGACAATATTATGCGAAAATAAACCAGGTTATGCCAAAAAGTGAACATTTACAAAGGCTCACAAAGCCCGAAAAACCAAGAAAAACTAAGAAATGCGAGGTTATACAACAATGATAAAAATCCTATTCATCTGCCACGGCAACATCTGCCGCTCAACAATGGCAGAATACGTAATGAAAGACTTAGTAAAAAAAGCAAATCTGGAGTCATCATTCTATATTGACTCAGCAGGAACGAGCAACGAAGAAGAAGGCAATCCGGTACATTACGGAACGCAGAACAAGTTAAGAGAAGAAGGTATCCCATGCGGAAACCACAGAGCACGCCAGATGACCAGAAGAGATTATGAAGAATACGATTATCTGATTGGTATGGAACAGTGGAATATCCGCAACATCAACCGCATCATACGAAAAGATCCGGAACATAAAGTACATTTATTATTAGAATATTCGAAACAGCCAAGAGACATTGCAGATCCATGGTACACCGGTAATTTTGATGCGACATATGCTGATGTGAAGGAAGGCTGTGAGGCATTTCTTCAATACCTGGTTGAGAATGAGCCGATATATTAGACAGGAAATATTTCGTGACTCCAGCGATGGTGAAAAATAATTTATATCAGTGATGGGTGCTGATCTTCCATCTGATATGTCCTTTTATGAGAGTACAGGAGAAGTAGGTTATACATTATATAATGTGCACTGTACAAAAAAGAAATCATCAGATCCATGTAAAGAAAAAGAATAAATGGGAAAATATATCATATATTCAGACAACTTTGCATAGATTTGATGATTTCTTTACATTTTTACGCAAATAATTTCATAGAATTTAACGTAATATAAACTAAGAATGTGATTTTACATAGATTTAACATAGATTTGATATAGGCTGCATACACCTTAGTTACAATAAGCCCGTAACGTCGAGAGAAGGCGAATAAAGGAGAATGGAAAATATTATGAATGAGAAATTACAGATAATATTCGGGCTCTTGGGAGGGCTGGCAGTCTTTATTTATGGAATGAATATGATGAGTGAATGTCTGCAGAAAGCTGCGGGAGAAAAGATGAAAAGCATTCTCGCACTGCTGACAAAGAATCCTGTACTTGGAGTCATTGCAGGAGCGCTTACAACCGCTGTATTACAAAGTAGTAGTGCGACAACGGTTATGGCGATTGGATTTGTAAGTGCGGGTCTTATGACTTTACCACAGGCAATCTCAATCATATTTGGTGCGAATATCGGTACAACGATGACCGCACAGATTATTGCATTTAAGATCAGTGATTATATTTATATTATTATTTTTATCGGTTTCCTGATTTCATTTATTGCGAAATCTGAAAAAGCAAAAAGTATTGGACAGACAATCTTTGCATTTGGTCTTTTGTTCCTTGGAATCGAGACAATGGGAGATGTTATGAAGCCGTTAGCATCCAGTCCGGTATTTACGAACCTGATTGGAAAAGTGGCTCATATTCCGGTACTTGGAGTGTTCGTTGGTACACTTATGACCTTAGTAGTACAAAGTAGTAGTGCGACGATTGCAGTATTACAGAACTTTGCATCACAGCCGGGATCAGATGGAGTTACCAGTATACTGGGACTTGCAGGTGCAATTCCAATCCTGTTAGGTGATAACATCGGTACTACAATTACAGCACTTCTTGCAAGTATCGGTCAGACAAAAGATGCAAAACGTACAGCCGTTGCACACTGTATCTTCAATATATCAGGATGTCTGTTATTTATCTGGTTTGTAAAACCATTTGCAGCATTGATCCAGTACATTTCCCCGAAGGGACCAGAGATACAGGTAATTTCAAGACAGATTGCAAATGCACATACAATATTTAACATTACAATGACACTTATCTGGGTCTGTCTGATCAATTTCATGGTGAAGATTGTTATGACACTGATTCCGGATGGCAAGGCAGTCAATATGGATCCTGCAAAGCCGGTATTCCTGGATGATAAGATCATCAGCCAGCCGGCAGCAGCATTACAGCTGGTAGCAAAAGAAATCCTTCGTATGAGTGAGATGGTCAAAGTTGCAGTAGGAGAGACTATCACAATCGTTAAGACAGAAGAGATTAGCCGGCTTGAAGATCTGGAAGAAAAAGGACAGCAGATAAAAACTCTGACAGAAAGCATTACGGAATATCTGGCAGCACTGTTCTCAGCCGGTACGATGACGGAACAACAGGCATCACAGACAGCGAGTCTTATGTATGTATTAAGTGACGTAGAACGTATGGGTACACTGAGTGTAGAAGTTGCAAGATGTGTACGTGAAAAAGCAGAAAACAAATACAAATATACTCCGGAAGCAATGGATGAATTACAGAAGAGTCTCAGAACTCTTGCGAAAATGTTTGAAGATTCGATCAAGGCACTTCAGGGCGATGAATCCGTACAGATTGAAAAATTGATCAAACGGAAGGATAAGATCATGGATCTGGATCTTAAGATGAGAAAGGCTCATGTACAGCGAGTTAACAAAGGAAAATGTAAAGCAGACCTTACAGCACCATTTACCAACATTCTGCATTTGATCGACAGAATGGGAAACAGTTGTGTAAACCTTGCGGACGTGGCAACGAATGAGATTAGTCTGAATTACTTCATGACGATAAATTAGAAGAAAAAGAAAATCCTTTATGTAAGATTTTATAGTCTTGTATAAAGGATTTTTTTAATTATAATTTTCCAGAAGATTCCAGAATAAAATCTGTTAATGCCAGATTAAAAATTAAAAAAAAGAGAAACAATAACAGATAAAAGCAGCAACAACAAAAGGAGGGAATCATCATGGACACAGCAACCTATGAAGTATTAAAAGAATGCAGCACAGGATGTAAAATGGCACTGAACAGTATCGAGCAACTGGCAGTATATCTGAAAGATCAGGATATGCAGGATCTATTTTGCAAATACAAAGAAGAATATGAACAGATAGAAAAAGAAGCAGCAAGATTGTCGGGAGGCGAAACCGAAGAAGAAAAAATATCAGAAAAGGCAGCAGAGACATTTGCATGGTTCAGTGCAGAGATGAAATTATTACTTAACGATGATCACGCCAAGATTGCAGAGATGATGATCGATGGAGCGAACATGGGGATTAAATCCATCACAGAGAAACGGAATCGTTATCCGGAAGTAGAAAAAGAAAGCATTTCGCTGGCAAAAAAGTTTGAACGGGTATGTGAAAAAATAGTAAAAGACATGAAAAAGTATATATGAGAAAGAGCCGTACTCTACGGCTTTTTCTTGAGATTTACCAAAGATAAAGTATAGAAAAATAGAAAATAATGCTTTACAAATCTGTTGATTTTGGATACATTATTATTGGAACATAAAGATACGATACTGTAAAATTATAGCAGATTGTATAGATCGTAATAGTAAGAACAATAAATGATTCAAGATCATGGGGGAATTATGAAAGATATATCAGAAAAAAGATTAAGCGATTATATGGCGGAACAGATCGCAGATGAGATCTTGTCTGGAAGAATTCCTGGAGGAAGTCAGTTAAAACAGGAAGAACTTGCAGAAATATTCGAAGCTTCGAGAATTCCGATCCGGGAAGCATTTCAGATTCTGGAGAACCAGGGACTGATCATCCGCCTGGCGACCAGAAGAATTACGGTAACAGAGCTTGATGATGAACAGATCATTCTGATCTACAGTATGATCTCAGAGATGACAAAAAAAGCACTGAACAGTTTAAAACACAGCGGAAGGATAGAAGAACTGAAAGGAGCACTTTCTCAGAAAGGTATAATGGGAGAAGTGCATCCGGCTCAGGCGATGTGTGAACTGGTAGAAAATGAGTACATTAAGAGACTGCTTCAGAATGCATGTGATAGTTATATCCGTTTTGCTCTGGCGACGGGACATTTTGGAGAAAAAATCAAGGAAGAGAAAGAAAAAATGACAGTGCTTTTAGAGGCAGGGGAACTGAAGAAAGTTGAAAAGTCATTAGATTCGTATTACAAACTGCTGGCAAAAGCAGTGAACAAAGAGAGAGGAATGAATAAATAATGAATGGACTGAAACCGATTAAGATGCCATCAGCAAAAGAAAAAGTGGCAGCAGAACTTCGTAAAGCAATCCTTTCAAGACAGATGCAGGAAGGTGAGATTCTTTCACTGGACAGTGTGGCATCTCAGTTAAATGTATCGGCAATGCCTGTAAGAGAGGCATTTCAGATACTGGCAAGAGACGGACTGATCCAGCTTCGTAAGAACAAAGGAGCGGTAGTTCTTGGAATTACAGAGACGTACATAAAGGAACATTATCAGTTAAGAGCAATTCTTGAGAGTTCGGCAGCAGCACTGGCGGCAGATCCGGAAGTTGACATATCAGAAATCGAATCCGTATATGAGGAGGCAGAAGAAGCTTTAAATGCCGGTGATTTCAAGCAATATACCGATCTGAACCGTGCATTCCACAGTGAAATCTGGACAGCGGCAGGAAATCAGAAGATGAAAAATATGATCTCTGAATTGTGGAATGGTTTGTCGATGGGAAGCATGGTATCCGAAGATGATTATGCCAAAGTGTCGATCAAAGAACACGGGAATATCTTAAAAGCAATTCAGGCACATGATGCGGACGCTGCAAAGAAAGCGATGTATGATCATATCATGCGAAGCCGTGATGATATGCTTACATATTACAAATAAGCTATATCAGATTAAAAAGTATGGAGAGCTATATTCCCATCTGATATAAATAATGAATCCTGCTATCTATTATCAGGAAAGAAAAACAGAATATAACATAAAATGAGACAGAAAAATATGTCCGGTCCGGTGGACTTGTGAATCAGGACAGCACAAGGAAACCATGGAGGGACGTATTTTTTTGTCTTTTTTTGATATTACTTAAAGTTACAATTTGCGACACCGGTAATTAGTAATATCTGGGAAAACAAGAATCTTCTGGAATAAAACAAAGCACTCCTACATAGAAATACTATGAGGGTAAAGAAAAAGCCACAATCAAAGGAGACAGAAATGGAGGAGCGTTATGGGACATACTATCAGCCGGAAGAATATAAAGAAGATTATTACAGTACTGACGGCTGCGGTCATGGTGCTGATACCCATAGGAGGAAGTATCAGGCAGGTGCAGGCCGAAGAAGAACAGGAGATAAATCCCGCAATTTCCCTGGAGCATGAAAAGACAGTAACGGAAAATGCAGACGGAACATACGATCTGAAGTTGACAGTAAAAGGAAAAACAGACAGCAGAGTATCCAAGACCCCGATGGATGTCATCTATGTGCTGGACCGGTCCAACAGTATGGAATGGCTGATGAATAAAAATGAAGAAGGGCATGGAGAACAAAAAGGTGAAAGAAAGATAGCAGCAAGTCAGGCAATTAATAATCTTACCAATACACTGGCGGCAAGTCAGGAACTGGATGTCC
This sequence comes from uncultured Dorea sp., assembly GCF_934294775.1. Taxonomy (GTDB): domain Bacteria; phylum Bacillota; class Clostridia; order Lachnospirales; family Lachnospiraceae; genus Dorea_A. The sequence goes on along the minus strand of NZ_CAKRAH010000054.1, from coordinate 10,054 downwards.
GGTTTGCACTGGTTACATTCAGTGGAACGAACAGAGCCCGCGATGAAAAGGCATGGGACGATGCACAGACGGTGGTGAACTGGACAGGTCAGGCATCAGATATTACAAGTAAAACTTTGCCTGATACAACCGGAGGAACGAATTATCAGGCAGGACTTAGAGAGGCTGGAGAACTGTTAAAAGGTGTAAGAAGTACAGCTAAGACGGCAGTCATATTTGTATCTGACGGAGATCCGACATATCGTTATGACAGAAACGGAATGACGATTGGAAATGGTAATAATGATGATGAAAATGGAGCGAGGGGAGCGAATCTAAATGCAGCTAAGACAGAAGCAGCGAAGCTCTATACCGATTATTTTTTCACTGTCGGAGTCGGACCACAAAGCAATTACAAGACGCTTACCAATCTGGCATCCTCGGCAGCAAATGCTAAAAATTATGGATCGTATGCAGGAACATCACTGGATGCGTTGAATAATGCATTTGATGATATTAAGGCCCAGATTACAAAACTAACCTGTACCAATGTACGGATATCAGATCCGCTAAGCGAGAATGTAGAGATGGTGACAGACACAGATGGCAAGGTATTATCTCCGCAGGTTATAGTCTTAGATGCATCCGGCAGGCAGATAGATGCCGCAAGTCTTGGCATTACAGCTTCTTATGATGCAGTCACCAGATCAGTAGCCTTAAACTTTCCGGCAGGATATGCACTGGAAGAAGATTATACCTATCAGGTTGTTGCAAAGATCCAGCCAAGTGAGGCTGCATACGAAAAATTCCGGACAGGAGGCTACACAGATATTGCAGACGAAGGAACCGGAACCTATGCCGGACAGGAAGGCTTTTATTCCAATCAAAATGAATCAGCCAGACTGGATTATGTATACAATGAAAATGCATATACAGAAATGTATCCGAAACCGGTCGTCCATGTACATCCGGGAAACTTAAAGATTTCCAAAGTAATCACGGGACTGGATGATAATCCGGAAGGTTTGCAGAGTGTAAAAGATAATCTGGTATTTACCTGTACATTGACAAAACCAGATAAGACGCAGGAGACAAAAGTGTTAAAGCTTGATGCAGACGGTCTTACCTGGGATACAGAGACCGGAGCATATGTATATCAGATGATAAATCTGACTCCGGGAACCAGTTATGAAGTCAGGGAGGATAATGCGGCATTAGAAGGTTATGACCTGGCAGCAGTTCCGGATAATTTTTCTTCATCAGGAATCATTACAAGAGATACGACATCAGAGGTGGACTTCCAGAACCGGTATACAAGAAGTGACAGATTCCTGAAGATTGAAAAGAAAGTAGAAGGTAATATGGGCGACCGGACACATCCATTTACATTTCATGTGAAGACAGAGCTGAACGGTGACGCCTATACCGGAAGCATCCGGTATACCAAATACGATGCACAGGGCAATGCACTCTCAGAAGAAGAGATGAAAGATGCAGTTACAGTGGAAAATGGAGTCTATACATTTCAGTTAAAGCATCTGGAAAGGATAGAAGTGACGATTCCATATGGTGTGGAATATACCGTTTCGGAGGATGCAGAAGACTATGATGTGCAGATTACAGGTACACCGGAAAGCGTAGAATCCGGAGAAGATACGTATACCGCTGTGATACATGAAAATACGGATCTTACATTTACGAACACAAAAGACATACCACCGGCAACAGGAATCCGGCAGACAGGCGCACCATATCTGGTAATGACGGGGAGTGCGGGAGGAATGCTTGCACTGTTTGGTGTGTTGTATGGAATCCGGAGATGGCTGGATCTGACAGAAGAATAAGAGATGATAAGGAGCATATATGAAAGAGAAAAGAGAAATCATACTTTTCTTTACCCGTTTATTGATGCTGGTAATCTTACTGGTAATTCTGTTTGGCGTGATTTTTGGAGTGGCTACAGAAAAAAATCAGGATATGTCGCCGAAGATATGTGCCGGAGATCTGATGCTTTATTACCGGCTGGAGCGCGCATTTTCTGACCGGGATGTGGTTGTATTCCGAAGAGATGGAACATTGTATACAGGTAGAATTGTGGCAAAAGAGAAGGATAAAGTAGAGATCACAAAAAAGAACGAACTGAAAATTAATGGAAGCATTGTAAATGAGAACGGGATCTATTATAAGACTCCGGCGTATCTGGATGGAATCGACTATCCGGTGACATTAAAAAAAGATCAGTATTTTGTTTTGTGTGATTTCAGGGAAGGTGCAAAAGACAGCAGGTACTTTGGTGCAATCAGTAAAAAGGAGATAAAGGGACGGGTGATCACCGTTTTAAGAAGAGCTGATTTATAAATATGAATAAAAGAGAAAGGGAAGAATGATTATGAAAAAAAGAATGGTAAAACAGGTATCCACAGCAGCAATGGCAGGAATGATGATGACGGCGACACTTAGTATGCCCGTTTTTGCAGATGAGCTTCCGAAAAACCTGACGCTTACAAAGGACATTACCAAAGAAGAAAATGTCTATGCACCGAATACGACATTTGTATTCGAAGTACGTCCGGGAGCTGCAGTGCCAGCAGGTCAGAACCAGGATGCGGTTTATGCAGGAATAGAAGGCGGGGTAACCGTTGATGATGGCATCATTGCATCGGCACCTGCAGCATCGGATATTGGAAAAACAGTAATCACAGCAGGAACGACAAATCTTAAGGTCAATGAGTCAGTATTTACACAGGGGGAAAATGCAAAACCTGGAATCTACCGTTACATCGTCAGTGAGACACCGGCAGATGCAGATGGTAATGCATATGAAGGTGTAGCATATACAAGAGAAGAAAAGTATTTTGACGTATATGTAACATATAACAGCAGCGGCCAGTTAGAGGTCAGTTCGTATGCATTTGTAAAGACGTCGGATCCAAAAGCAAAGGACGATGCAACATTTACGAACGATTACAGCAGCACACATGATACCTTACATGATCTGACTGTTAAAAAAGAAGTAACCGGTAATCAGGGAAACCGTTCCAAAGACTTTGAGTTCACAATAGAAGTAGACGGAGCAGAAGGGGAAGAATATTATGTTACTTTTTCAGACCAGCGTGCACCGATCACATTGGTATCAGGAACTGCACAGACGATTACATTAAAGTCAGATCAGACAGCGAAGATCTGGGGCTTATCAGATAGTGACAGATATACCGTAACAGAGGCCGATTATGCTTCTGACGGATATACGACAACGATTGACGGTCAGGCAACTTCAGAGACAACCGGAACAATCGTGAATGGGGCAGGAAGGAAAGATGATAACGGCGACAGAAATATCACAGTAGTCAATGACAAAGACACAACTACACCAGGTGGTATCTTCTTAAATGTAGCACCTTATATGGCATTACTCGGAGCAGCAATTGCGTCAAGCCTTCTGTTTTTCAGAAGAAAACGTGTAAAAGAGAGCGATATTGATTAAGGCAGAGCGAAAGGAAATGGCTGAACTAATAATAAGATGGATTAAGGATATGAAAGAAAGATGAAAAAAGCAGCGGCGGCAGCCAGAATCGGGAATCAGATATTAAGTGTTATCGTGGCACTGCTGATTGTTCTGATGCTTTCGTATGGAATGTATTCTTTGTGGGATACGTACAGGATTTATAAGAATTCATTTGCCAGTGAGGAACTTTTAAAGTTCAGACCCACGGATGAAGGAAAGGACAATCCGACACTTTCAGATCTGAAAAAGATTAACCCGGATGTGAAAGCGTGGATACAGGTAAAAGATACCAATATTGATTATCCGGTCGTGCAGGGAAAGGATGACATGGAATATGTAAATAAAAATGTATACGGAGAATTCGAACTTTCCGGGGCAATCTTTTTATCATGTCTCAATAAAGATGATTTTTCTGATCCGTATAACCTGCTCTATGGTCATCATATGAAAAACGGAGGTATGTTTGCAGATGTGGCAGATTTTACGAATAAAAGATATTTTGACAGTCACAAAAAGGGCATCTTATATCAGCCGGATAAGACATGGAAGATTAGATTTTTCGCATGTATGAAAGTATCGGCATCGGATGCAAGGATGTATCATCCGGATGGATACCGCAGGGAAAATCTGGACGAATTACTGAAGTATATTAAGGAACATGCGGTACAGTACAGAGACCTGGATGTAACCGGAGAGGATTCACTGATCGCACTTTCTACCTGTTCTGAGGCCGAGACAAATGGAAGAGTTATCCTGCTCGGGGTATTTGAAAAATAACAAATTTGGAATGCGAAGCATTGGCAAAATTATGTTACAGTTTGCCGGGTGTGTGGATAGTAACGAAAACGCAGAATGTGAAAAGGAGGTGTCGGAAAAGCAGTGAAAACATTAGAATATGGATGGCAGTACAGGATCAGGGCGGTCCTGATATTTATAACCGCGTGGTTTGTGTTATGCGTAGATCCGGTGCATGCAGCGGGAACATCGGATCTGACAGGGGAGGTGCGTGCGGCAGAACAGGCATGTACCGTGAATCTGTCAGTATCTGTAAGGAATACAAGTGGAACTGTCGTGATCGAATCTGGAGAAGAAGGAACTCCGATGCCGGAGCAGACAGAATTACAGATAGGAATGAACGAGACGAAAGCAATCGGAGAGATCCGATATGACACACCGGAAGATTATCATTACCGGATCTATCAGAAGCCGGGGCAGCAGGAAAATGTGGCTTATGATCCGGGCGTCTATGACGTGACCGTCCGTGTGGTCAGAATGGAAGACGGAACATTAACAGCAGACGTATGGTGCCGGAACGAAGGAGAAGAAGAAAAGACGGACAAAATCATATTTACCAATACCATTATGAATGAAACGATCGAAAGAGAACCGGTGAATACACCGGAAATAAAAAAATCAGGCATCATTACTACGAATCATAAAACGGTAAAAACCGGGGATATGGCACCAATTGGGATGCTGGTCGCTTTATCCGGACTGTCTGCAGGCACGATGACGGCGATAGCGGGATGGAAAAAGAAAAGAGAAGAATAAAATCAAATGGGGACGGGGCAAAAAAAAAACCCGTCCCCATTTGCAGTACAGTATACAATAAACATAATTTCTTGTGATTTTCTACAAAAGCAATGAAGCGTATTTATAACATATGCCAAAATCTATAAATACCTATTGACATTTTTATCATTAAGGAGTATCTTATAATCAAGATTTGGATACAAAATCAAATATCAAACATCAGATATCAGACGAGAAAAATTAAAGATACGTATCCGAGAAAATCGCACGAAATAATTACAAGGAGGTAATGAAGATGAGTCAGATAACAATTACATTACTGTTTCTGGCATTCGCAATCATCATGTTCATGCTTGAAAAGATTCCGCTTGGGGTAACATCGATGATTGTCTGTGTAGGACTGGTAGTCACAGGAGTTTTGGACTGGCAGATTGCATTCTCGGGATTCATCGACAGCAATGTAATCTTATTTGTTGCAATGTTCATTGTCGGTGGAGCACTTTTTGAGACGGGGATGGCCAACAAGATCGGAGGAGTGGTAACACACTTCGCCAAGACAGAGAGGCAGCTGATCATTGCAATCATGGTGATCGTTGGAGTGATGAGTGGTTTCCTCTCCAACACAGGAACAGCCGCAATCCTGATTCCGGTAGTCATCGGTATCGCTGCAAAGTCAGGATATTCAAGATCAAGACTGTTAATGCCGCTGGTATTCGCAGCAGCCATGGGAGGTAACCTTTCACTGATCGGTGCTCCTGGTAACATGATCGCACAGTCATCCATGGAGAAGATCGGATTGAAATTTGGATTCTTCGATTATGCGAAAGTAGGGCTTCCGATTTTGGTCGTAGGAATCATTTTCTTCGCACTGTTTGGATACAAATTCCTGCCGGATAAAGTGGACACAAACGGTGAGGGAATCTTTGATGAGACAAAAGATTTCAGCAATGTTCCAAAGTGGAAACAGAACCTTTCCCTGATCATCCTGTTATTAACACTTCTGGGAATGATTTTTGAAGAGCAGATTGGTATTAAGTTATGTGTCATAGGATGTGTGGGAGCGCTTGCACTGATTGTTACAGGCGTTATCAGTGAGAAAGACGCGCTTCTTTCCATCGACTTGAAGACGATCTTCTTATTCGGAGGTACGCTTTCCCTTGCGTCTGCACTGGAAGCAACCGGTGCCGGAGAACTAATCGCAGATAAAGTAATCGGAATGCTGGGAGACAACCCTTCACCATACATATTAACATTTGTAATCTTCATGCTCTGCTGTGTCATGACAAACTTTATGTCAAACACTGCAACTACAGCACTGATGGCTCCGATCGGAGTATCCATCGCACAGGGCATGGGTGCAGATCCAAGTGCCGTACTGATGGCATGTGTAATCGGAGGCTCCTGTGCATTTGCAACACCAATCGGAATGCCGGCCAATACCATGGTAGTAACGGCAGGAGGATATACGTTCAAGGATTATGCGAAAGCAGGTATTCCAATGATCGTAGTAGCAACCATAGTAAGTATGATCTTGCTTCCAATCTTCTATCCATTCTTCCCATAAGCTAAGAAGGAAGTATTTGACCTCTAATCTCCATAAAATGGAAGATGCAAGCAGACATACCTCTCATGACAGTATGTGATAAATTTTTCGCTGTATTTCATCACAATACTGTCGTGGGAAGATAGATAGGAACCAATAATTTTTAATAGAATTTCAAGGAGGATATGAAAATGTCTAAAGAACAACAGGTAACACAACTTACAGATTATATGGCAAAATTTATTGCACATATCGCAAAGAAACTGCCGGATGATGTCATTGAGAAATTAACAGAGCTGCGTGAGAAAGAAGACAGCCCGCTTTCAAAGGTAATTTATGATACCATGTTCAAGAACCAGGAACTCGCTGTAAAACTGAACAGACCAAGCTGCCAGGATACAGGTGTATTACAGTTCTGGGTAAAATGCGGAACAAAATTCCCACTCATTGATGAGCTGGAAGGTCTTCTTAAGGATGCCGTTGTAAAAGCAACATTTGAAGCACCTCTCCGTCACAACAGTGTAGAGACATTTGACGAGTACAACACAGGAAAGAACGTAGGAAAAGGAACACCTACAGTATTCTGGGACATCGTTCCAAATTCAGACAAATGTGAAATCTATACATACATGGCAGGAGGCGGATGTACTCTTCCTGGAAAAGCTATGGTTCTGATGCCAGGTGAAGGGTACGAAGGAGTAACAAAATTCGTTATGGACGTTATGACAACATACGGACTGAATGCCTGCCCACCGCTTCTCGTTGGTGTAGGTGTGGCAACATCAGTTGAGACAGCAGCACTTCTTTCTAAGAAAGCACTGATGCGTCCAATCGGATCACACAATGAGAACGAAAGAGCGGCCAAGATGGAAACGCTTCTCGAAGACGGAATCAATGCAATCGGCCTTGGACCACAGGGTATGGGCGGAAAATATTCTGTAATGGGCGTTAACATTGAGAACACAGCTCGTCACCCATCTACAATCGGTGTAGCTGTTAACGTAGGATGCTGGAGCCACAGAAGAGGACACATTGTATTTGATAAGGACCTGAACTACACAATCACAACACATACGGGGGTAGAATTATAATGGTAGAAGTAAAGAACGGTAAAAAAATCTTAACAACACCTATTTCAGCAGAAGATTTAAAAGATATTAAGATCGGCGACATCGTATATCTGAACGGAAGCATGACAACATGCCGTGACGTTGCACACCGCCGTCTGGTAGAAGAAGGAAGAGAGCTTCCTGTAGATGTAAGAAATAACGCAATCTTCCACGCAGGACCAATCATCCGTCCACTGGAAAATGACAAATTCGAAATGGTATCTGTAGGACCAACAACAAGTATGAGAATGGAAAAATTCGAGTATGAATTCGTAAAAGAAACTGGTGTACGTGTGATCATCGGTAAAGGCGGTATGAAGGAAAACACAGAGCGTGCATGTAAAGAATTCGGAGCAATCCACTGCGTATTCCCAGCAGGTAATGCCGTAGTAGCTGCTACAGAAGTAGAAGAGATCGTAAGAGCTGAGTGGAGAGACCTTGGAATGCCAGAGACACTCTGGAACTGCCGCGTAAATGAATTCGGACCACTGATCGTTTCTATCGATGCAAACGGAGACAACCTCTTTGAAGAAAGAAAGGTTGAATACAATAAAAAGAAAGATGCTGCTACAGAAGAAATCTGCAAGCATGTAAGCTTTATTAAATAATTAAACTACAGTAAATCCTAAACAACCCTTTAAATTAATGTAAGTTTATGCAGTTATCCCCCGGGCTTTTCCTCCTAAAGAGCCCGGGGGATTTTCTTTGGGGACGGGGGATTTAAAAAAAAACTCCGTCCCAAATTGAAAATGTCCTGTCCCAAATTGAAAAAGCCCTGTCCCTTGGAAAAAATTATGTGGTATAATGCTCAAAGTTAAATTGATTTTGCATAAAAACTGGAGGAAGAATCAATGTTATATACAATCCCGGATTATTACCATGAATTTTCCTGTATTGCAGGAGAATGCGAAGATACTTGCTGTGCCGGATGGCAGATCGTAGCAGACGAAGCGGCATTGAAAAAATACAAAAAAGTGACCGGATTATTCAGGAAAAGATTAAGACGCTCCATTAACTGGAAAGAAGGAACATTTAAGCAGGACAAGAATAAGCGCTGCACCTTTTTAAATGATGAGAATCTCTGTGATATGTACACGGCACTGGGGGAGAAAAGCCTGTGCAGAACCTGCAAGATGTATCCAAGACATATAGAAGAATTTGAAGATGTCAGAGAGATGACGCTTTCGGTATCCTGTCCGGAGGTGGCAAGGATTCTGCTTGGTAAAAAGGAACCGGTGCGTTTTCTGACTTATGAAAGCAATAAGGAAGAAGAATATGATGATTTTGATCCGTTCCTGTATTCTAAACTTGTGGATGCAAGAACGGTGATGATAGATATCCTGCAGGACAGAAGTAAGAAACTGGATTTGCGTGTCGGACTAGTGCTGGCAATCGCGCATGATCTGCAGGTACGTATCAAGAGAGATGATATCTTTTCAATCGATGATGTATTTGAAAAATATCAGACAGAGAATGCCATTCGGTTTGTAGAAGCAAAGTTAGCCGGAGAAGAGGACTATGCATTTATTATGAAAATGTTCCAGAACCAGTATCTGATGGAACGGTTACGGGATGACTGGGAACCGCATCTTCTGGAAGCAGAGCAGATCTTATATGGAGAATCCGGATGTTATACATGTGATAAAAAGCATCCGTGGACGTATACAGAAAGTCGTGAGAAGACGAAAGCAGAAACAGATAAGAAAAAATATATGAAGAACAGGAAGGAATTTCATTCATGGCTGAAAGAACAGATGCCGGACTATGAGATTCAGTGTGAGTAGCTTCTGGTATATTTTATCAGTACATATTTCTGCGGTGCAGTCTATGACGGAGAGGCGTATGTGAAAGTGCAGATGGCGGTAGTCAGTGTACTTTTAATCCATGAACTTCTAATGGCGCAGTGGCTGAAGAATGAGAAGATATTGGAGATGGAAGATATCGTTGATACAGTATACCGTTATTCCAGAGAACTGGAGCATTCGGATCCGAACCTGAATCTGATGGAGAAACTGATGCGAAGAGATATAGTGCCGTGGTTTAAAAAGATGAATAATAGTTGCAAATGAAAGAAAGTTATGCTATAACTTTTAGCAGGGAATGAAGTTCTCCCTAAGTGAAAATATCTGGAAGAAAATGCTGATGGCAGGTGTTGCAGATATAAGATACTTGAACCGCTTTTTTAGCTGATGACTTCTGCGAAATATAACGCAGAAAGTCTCAGCTTTTTTTGTTGCATAAAGGATAAGGAGGAATTTTTATGTTACTAAGTGTTGCGCTGATCCTGCTCTGCGGAATGGGCATGAGCTGGATCTGTCAGAAATTAAAATTACCGGGGCTTCTGGGAATGCTTCTTACAGGGATTGTTCTCGGACCGTATGTGTT
>NZ_CAKRAH010000053.1 GCF_934294775.1 uncultured Dorea sp. | reverse complement strand
GGAGAAAAAAGGCTTCTCGTGAGTCAGATTCAAAAGAAATTAGCTAAAAATTATTCAGCAGAACAAATTTCGGAAATCTTGGAAATTGATATTTCGCAAGTAGAGAATATCATTGAAGAGATACAGAATGAAAAAGCTGCTGAAGAATAATGCTGAAAGGCTACAACTGTAGGAGTACAGGGTATCCTTTTTCTCTGTATTAAAAGTAAGAAATATTAAGAAAGGTGCTGTAGAATCTCCCAAAGGAATAGAGTATAATCAAAATTAAGAAATTACGAAAAGAGGACCAGCCTATGAAATTAATGACAGAATCTATCTATATCGGACACGACATGAAGCGGTTCAATGAGGTACGGGATGTACTGGATCTGGCGAAGATTCCATACAAACATAAAGTGAGAAATCAGGATTCCGAGTGGCTTTTCCCTGGAAAAGGAACGAAGAGATCCCAGTTTGGAAGCATCGGAGTAGATCAGGACAAAGTGTATGAATATGAAATTCTGGTGAGGAAGGAAGATAAAGAAAGAGCAGAAACATTGCTTGCAAAATACTAAAAGGCATAAAGAATAAAAATAAAAAGGATACGATTATATTAATGAAACAAGAAGGAAAATGGAGATTCACATATTTCCTGATAAAACGAATCTTTATTCTATTGATAGAAGCAATCCTCATCCTGTTTTCCTATATAGGAAATCTGGTAAACCGCCCGCTGCTAATCATACTAATTATCGGCTTTGCATATAGCGTTATCCGCCTGTGCTGCATAATCGATGATTTTATAAAGCCACCAGTCCGCAAATATATGGAATATAAAGGAATGAAGACAGGAAGAGTCTTCAGACGTTGGGATTCCTCAAAAGGAGAAGAAATAAAGCATTTCAAGCCGGATCAATGGATATACGGAAAATTCAGCTTTCATATGGAGGACAAACCATATGGATACATGGAAATCTACTGGACGATAGACAGTTTACTACGGCTGATTAATTCCAGGATTTTCATAGATTCTAAGATACGTATGGAATGGCTGAAAGGATTGCGGCTGCGGGAAGAGACCGGGATCTTAAAAGGATATCTGAAAGGAAATGTAGTACAGGAACTGGCAGAAAAAGAAGGCATGGCAGAAGTCATCTACTATCCATATTCAGGAATCATAAAAGAAGTAAAGGTAGTCAAACCAAAAAGCATAGACCATCAGATAGAAGTCTGGCATCAATGGAATAAAAGATATGAATATATGCAGATGAATCATATCCGGGATGACAAGGTATTTGATCTGATCTATGAAGCATTAAAAAGACTGTCAAATGGAAAAACCATATACTGGAACTATGGTGAAAAACCAGAATTTCAGAAAATGAAGTTCCAGGAGCTGGACAACAAAGAAATAAAAGACAAGATACGAAATGAAAAAGAGGTATATGTAATCATAAGCCGCCCGGAGGATAAACTGACCTTAGACCCTGCGAAAAAAGCGCAGGATCAGATGCTGGAACGCCAGATCTGGGATGGAAAGTTATATGCGCTGATGCATTTTTATGACGACGAGAATGTTGAGATCATGGGAATTACAGAGATCAAGACAATAAAATGGCTGATGAAAGAATGTAGAAGTAGAGGATATGACGTACATGAGGCATAAATATCATGCACCGAAGATCATTATCTGACATACTATAATATAGATAGAACCGCCAAGGAGCAAAAGGAATATGGAGAACAAATTACCGTTCTATATGACCTATCCGGTTCCTATGTTATATGATGATGACCGGAATGCAAAAAGAGACTATGATTATATGAAGAGTATCTATCCGGAGACTGCCAAACGGGTGCTCCCTCATGTAGAGGAAGAATGCGACCGGATGGAATACGACGGAAGCATGATGTATGACGAGTATCCGGACCGGTTACAGTTGCGGCTGATGTGCCGCAGGATCTACGATAAGGCAGAAAAAGAAGAAGAGAATCCAGGTACCTGGCTGATGGATCTGATTGAAGTTATGACATTTCAGGAATTGTGCAGAAGAAGGGCAGAACACCGGGAGATCAGAAAAAAGTTGTATTGATACCGGGAAAAACCGTTACCGGCAGTACAAGTCACATATTATGGAAACGATAGAGAGGGCAGTGGGAAAATGCTTCCACTTCGCCCTCTTGTGTGTTATACTGAGCGTGAAATGTACCTATATATTATATGTAGTATGGGTGTATTGACAGAGAAGAAATATATACGAAATGAAAAATAAAGATATAAAGATACGACAATACAGGAGGGAACATCATGGCTTGTGACAACATCATTTTCATCGGAATGCCTGCAGTAGGAAAAAGTACAGTTGGCGTAGTAATTGCAAAGAGACTGGGATATAAATTTGTAGATACAGATATATTGATTCAGGAGTCAGAAGGAAAACTTCTGAAAGATATCATTGCAGATGTAGGACCGGATGGTTTCCTCAAAGTAGAAGACCGTGTAAATGCACAGGTGGAAGCAGAACATACCGTAATCTCACCAGGTGGAAGCGTGGTATATTGCGAGAATGCCATGAAACATTATAAAGAGATTGGAAAAGTGGTATATTTAAAAGCATCTTTTGAGACAATAAACAGCAGATTAAAAAATGCAAAAGGACGCGGTGTGGTACTGCGCGATGGTCAGACGCTGAAAGATCTATATGATGAGAGGGTAAAGCTTTTTGAAAAATATGCAGATATCACGGTGTGTGAAGATGATCAGAAAATTGAAGAGACGATAGAATCCGTGCTGATTGCACTTGGAGAGCAGTAAATCAGTAAAAAAGGGGAAAGAGCTGCCACTATTTATTCGTAAAATCTACCATATATATAGTGATATCAGGATAAGAGTAACGCATATGTTACAAATAGATTACATAACTATAAAAAATATTTTACAATCGAAAAATTTGTGCTATAATATGCGCGAACCCTAATAAAAAGTGGGATTTCAGCTTTACAAATTGAGAAAATTTAACGATAATAATTAAGAGATACATATACAACCGATGCAAGGAGACTTTCATCGGACATAGTCCTTGGCAGAATTGCAGAGGTAGTTTGTGAACATAGAATATGAAAAAAGTACGCATATTCATGATTCATATATAAGATGAGAAATATTTGAGATAAAAATTTAAGATATAAATAATTAACGAAACATAGTGAGTAGAAATAGATAAATATTAATGAGGTGTAATTCATGGAACAGTATATTATAAAAGGTGGTCATCCACTTGTGGGAGAAGTGGAAATTGGTGGAGCAAAGAATGCAGCATTGGCAATTCTGGCAGCAGCAATTATGACAGATGAGACCGTATTGATCGATAACTTACCGGATGTTAATGATATTAACGTGTTGATTGATGCAATTGAGGGGATTGGAGCAAAGGTACACCGTATCGATCGTCATACTGTAAAGATTAATGGATCAACAATCAAAAATGTTGACATAGAATATGATTATATTAAGAAAATCCGTGCGTCATACTATCTTCTTGGCGCATTACTTGGTAAATACAAACGTGCAGAAGTAGCACTTCCTGGCGGATGCAACATCGGAAGCAGACCGATCGACCAGCATCTGAAGGGATTCCGTGCCCTTGGAGCAGATGTAGATATCGAGCATGGCAAGATTGTTGCAGAAGCAGATGCCCTGATCGGAAAACACATTTACTTTGATGTAGTAAGTGTTGGTGCGACAATTAACGTAATGATGACAGCTGCTATGGCAGAGGGACTTACAATTATGGAAAATGTTGCAAAAGAGCCGCACGTAGTTGATGTTGCAAATTTCCTGAACAGTATGGGAGCAAATATCAGAGGTGCAGGTACTGACGTAATCAAGATTCGTGGTGTAGAACGTCTGCACAGTACAGAATATTCCGTTATTCCAGACCAGATCGAAGCCGGAACATTCATGTTTGCAGCAGCTGCAACAAAGGGAGATGTAACAGTACTGAATGTTATTCCTAAGCATCTGGAAGCAACCATTGCAAAACTGGTAGAGATTGGATGCGAAGTAGAAGAATTTGATGATGCAGTACGTGTAGTATCAAAGGGGGATCTTACAAGTACACATGTGAAGACACTTCCGTATCCGGGGTTCCCTACAGATATGCAGCCTCAGATTGGCGTTACACTGGCCTTATGTAAAGGGACAAGTATCATCACAGAGAGTATCTTTGAAAACAGATTCAAATATCTGGATGAGCTTGCAAGAATGGGTGCAAATGTAAAAGTGGAAGGAAATTCTGCAACCATTGAAGGTGTAGAAGAATTCTCCGGAGCAAGAGTAAGCGCACCGGATCTCCGTGCGGGAGCAGCACTGTGTATCGCAGGTCTTGCAGCAGATGGAATTACAATTGTTGATGATATTGTATACATCCAGAGAGGTTACGAAAGATTCGAAGAGAAGCTTCGCAGCATTGGTGGAATCATCGAAAGAGTAGATTCTGAAAAAGCAATTCAGAAATTCAAATTAAAAGTAGGCTAGATGATACATTTTCTTAGGTGAGTCTATTGACAGTGCAGGGAAAATAGAGTAAAGTCTTAGTCGTACAAAAGAAGTAACAATATTAATAAAAGCAAACTTTCTCTTATTCAGAGCAGTGGAGATACAAAGGATCTGTGAAACTGCGGCAACCCCAGTGAAGGAAGGTGCCAACCTGAGCGAGTGATCGAACAATAAGAGGATTGGTTTATGAAGATATAGAACCGTCCACTTATGCGAGTGGACGGTTTTTTTACCAAAATGCACAAGAGAATCCCGGGAGAAAGAATGCAGGAACCGTTTTTAGAAAAGAAGGAGAGAAAAACGTGGAAAAAAGATTATTTACATCAGAATCAGTAACTGAAGGACATCCGGATAAAATGTGTGACCAGATCTCAGATGCCATCCTGGATGCATTAGTAGCACAGGATCCAATGAGCCGTGTTGCATGTGAGACAGCAACTACAACAGGTATGGTACTTGTTATGGGTGAGATCACGACAAATGCTTACGTGGATATCCAGAAGATCGTTCGTGATACTGTAAAAGAGATCGGATACACAAGAGGAAAATATGGATTTGATGCAGAGACATGTGGTGTCATCACAGCCATCGATGAGCAGTCAACAGATATCGCTATGGGTGTTGACAAAGCCCTGGAAGCAAAAGAACATACGATGTCAGAAGAAGAGATCGATGCAATCGGAGCCGGAGATCAGGGAATGATGTTTGGATATGCTTCTGATGAGACACCAGAATATATGCCATATCCAATCGAGCTGGCACACAAGCTGTCAAGAAGACTTACAGAAGTAAGAAAGAATGGCACACTTCCATACTTAAGACCAGATGGAAAGACACAGGTAACTGTAGAATATGATGAAAATGGTGTACCATCACGTCTGGATGCCGTTGTATTATCTACACAGCATGATCCAGAGGTAACACAGGAGCAGATTCACAAAGACATCAAGAAATATGTCTTTGATGCGATTATTCCAGAAGGAATGGTAGATGCAGATACAAAATTCTTTATCAACCCGACAGGACGTTTTGTAATCGGTGGACCTCACGGAGACAGCGGACTTACAGGACGTAAGATTATTGTAGATACTTACGGTGGAATGGCTCGTCACGGCGGTGGGGCTTTCTCTGGAAAAGACTGCACTAAGGTAGACCGTTCAGCAGCTTATGCAGCACGTTATGTTGCAAAGAACATCGTAGCAGCAGGACTTGCTAAGAAGTGTGAGATTCAGTTATCTTATGCTATCGGTGTTGCGCATCCGACATCTATCATGGTAGATACATTTGGAACAGGTGCATTAGAAGATGACAGACTGGTAGAGATCGTTCGTGAGAACTTCGATCTTCGCCCGGCAGGAATCATCAAGATGCTGGATCTTAGAAGACCAATCTACAAACAGACAGCCGCTTATGGACATTTCGGACGTACAGACATTGATCTTCCATGGGAGAAACTTGATAAAGTAGATGATCTGAAAAAATACCTTTAAAAATATTTCTGAAAATTTTCAGATGGAATGAGGGTATAATCCCTGTGGAAATTCTATGATGGATTATTTATAAAAATTTTATAAAAGTTTATGGGTGCTTTGGTGTGAAGCACCCATTTTTCATGCTATACTTTTAAGCGGAGGACAAATCATATGAAGTTAAAAACGCGATTAGTAATAGCATTTTTTACAATTATAATTATACCGGTTCTTGTAGCGGCGATGATGGTATCACTGGTGTGCAGGTATCAGATTGGAGTAGTTGAAAAAAATTATGGCATAACAGGAACAACGGTTTCAGATTTTACGAATTCGATGCAGGTATTAGCAAGAGTTACGGAAAAATCATATCATGAACTCAGACAGATGGCAGATGATGCAAAGTCCATGGAAGATGCCACAGAGCTGGACCGGTTTAATAAAAAGCTTGAAGAGAAGAATGCCTATCTCCTTGTGCGCAAAGGAAGTACAATTGTGTATACAGGAAGCGATGATGACGGCGTGAAGGCGGTCATAGAGCAACTTCCAATGTATGGGGATACAGACACGACTTCAGATAACGGGATCTATCTTGGCGGTGATGCGGAAGCTTTGGTTAAGCAGGTGGATTTTGAATATGAAGATGGCGGAAAAGGAAGCGCATTTATTGTATCGGACGTATCCAATGTAATTCCGGAAGTCGGGCAGTTCTTTTTGAAAATTATGATTGGAATTGTATGTATCTTAGTACTTACATCAGCTGGTCTGATCATATGGATATACAGGGCAGTCATGGGACCAATCGGGAAGATGCAGACCGCAGCACAGAATATCAAAGAGGGAAATCTGGACTTTGAACTTAAGCCGGAAGCAGATGATGAACTTGGAAAGCTCTGTCAGAGTCTGGAAGAGATGCGTAGACGCTTAAAAGACAGTGCAGAAGAAAAGTTAAAATACGATAAAGAAAGCAAAGAGCTGATCAGTAACATTTCCCATGACCTGAAGACGCCGGTAACGACGATCAAAGGATATGCGGAAGGAATTATAGACGGGGTCGCAGATACGCCGGAGAAGATAGACCGGTATGTAAGAACCATCTATAATAAAGCAACAGAGATGAATACACTGATCAATGAGCTGACACTGTATTCTAAGATTGATACGAATAAGATCCCATATAATTTTAATATTGTGTCTGTCAATGCATATTTTGACGACTGTGCAGATGATCTGTCAGTCGAGCTGGAAGCGCAGAATGTAGAGTTTGGATATTTTAATTATGTGGAAAGAGATGTAAGGATTATCGCTGATGCAGAGCAGATCAAGCGAGTAATCCATAACATTGTGAATAACTCATTAAAATATATGGATAAGCCAAAGGGAATGATCAATCTCCGGGTCAAAGATGTAGGAGATTTTGTCCAGGTAGAATTAGAGGATAACGGGAAAGGAATTGCGGCAAAAGATCTGCCAAATATTTTCGACCGCTTCTACAGAACAGATGCATCACGGAACTCTTCCACAGGAGGAAGTGGCATCGGATTATCGGTAGTAAAGAAGATCATAGAAGAGCATGGCGGTAAGATCTGGGCAACCAGCAGGGAAGAGACAGGAACAACAATGTACTTTGTACTTAGAAAATATCAGGAGGTACCGGTGAATGAGTAAGATATTGATAGTAGAAGATGAAGAAGCAATTGCAGATCTGGAGAGGGATTATCTGGAACTCAGTGGATTTACAGTAGAGGTTGCAAATGATGGAGATACAGGTCTTCAGAAAGCACTGAATGAAGATTATGATCTTCTGATTCTGGATCTGATGCTTCCTGGAACAGATGGATTCGACATCTGCCGCCAGGTAAGAGACGTGAAGAATACTCCGATCGTAATGGTATCGGCAAAGAAAGACGATATTGATAAGATCAGAGGACTTGGACTTGGTGCAGATGATTATATGACAAAACCATTCAGCCCAAGCGAGCTGGTAGCAAGAGTAAAAGCACATCTGGCAAGATATGACCGTCTGACCGGAAGTGCAGCGGAGAAGAATAAAGTGATCGAGATCCGTGGACTAAAGATTGATACAACAGCAAGACGTGTGTGGGTGAACGGAGAAGAACGTACATTTACAACAAAGGAATTCGATCTGCTGACATTCCTTGCAAGCCATCCGAACCATGTATACTCAAAAGAAGAATTATTCCGTGAGATCTGGGACATGGAATCCATCGGGGATATTGCAACTGTAACCGTGCATATCAAGAAGATTCGCGAAAAGGTAGAAGTAGATACATCCAACCCACAGTATATTGAGACGATATGGGGTGTGGGTTATCGGTTTAAGGTGTAAAGATGTTATGTGTCCATAGGATACAAAAAACCCCCCGGCGGTGTGTGAGACCTCCGGGGGGTTATTCAATTTTAACATGGAAGAATAAAAATCATAGGCTAGTTACCGGTTAAAGATCACCGTCTAACCATTTGATGATGAAGTGGCAAACTACACCAGCCATAACGGTGATAATGATATCAAGAAATCCATAAAAACACCTCCTTTCTGTAACTTGTGTTTGAGGCGGTAACAAATACATCATAGCATAATATAAAATAATATACTATACTTAAAAATGTACAACATAAAAATAATATATTATGCTATGATAAGATAAATAATTAAGAAAACGAGGAACAACACATATGATTACAAGCACATCCAACGCCAGAGTCAAACGTCTGGTGAATTTAAAAAAGAAAAGAAAACTAAGAGACGAAGAGGGAGTATTTCTGGTAGAAGGCATCCGCATGTTCCGTGAAGTACCGGTTGAAAAGTTAAGAGAAGTGTATGTATCCGAATCATTTTACAAAAAAGAAAAAGATACGGTAAAAGAAGTCCTGAAAGATGTCAAAGTAAGAGTAGAAGAACTGACGGATACCGTATTCGCCCATGCATCAGACACAAAGACACCGCAGGGAATCCTGTGTGTGGTGGAACAGATGAACCATGAGGTAAAAGAACTGACAGAAGTGCAGTGTCCGCTGATTATGGTGCTGGACCATCTGCAGGATCCGGGGAACATGGGAACCATTTTGCGTACGGCAGAAGGAGCCGGCGTAACCGGAATCCTGATGGATAGGGAATGCGTGGATATTTACAATCCAAAGACTATCCGGTCGACGATGGGATCTGTATACCGTATGCCGTTTGTCTATGTAGAGGATCTTGGAAAGAGCATTCAGGAACTAAAAGACCAGGGAATCACAACCTACGCAGCGCATCTGGAAGGCAGGAACGCTTATGATAAAGAGAACCTGAAAAAACCATGTGCATTCCTGATTGGAAATGAAGGAAATGGTCTCAGAAGAGAAATTGCAGATATGGCAGACTGCTATATCAAAATCCCGATGCTTGGTCAGGTAGAATCGTTAAATGCAGCGATTGCAGCGTCTGTACTGATGTTTGAAGCAGCGAGACAAAGAAGAAATATGTAAGAAACGCTGACGAGGATTTCATACAGATACAGGTGCGGTAAAAAGACAAAATATAAAGGACAAAATTAGATACAATCCTGTCATTTCGCCGAAGAAAATTGCTTTCTTTAGCGGAGTATAGTAATATAGTTGGCAAGAGATACTATTGGTTAAGACAAAGAAAGGACAGCGTATGAAAGTAATCTATTGGCTGGCGATATTCATTGTCCTTCTGATCATTGAGATTGTAACTATGGGGCTTACGACCATCTGGTTTGCCGGAGGTGCGGTCATGGCATTTCTGACCGGACTGGTGGGATTCGGCATATGGATCCAGGTTGGTGTATTCATAGTAGTTTCAACAGTACTGCTTGTACTGACAAGACCGATTGCGGTGAAGTATTTTAATCAGGAGAGGCAGAAGACGAATGCAGAAGGTCTGATTGGGCAGCAGGCACTTGTCACAGAAGACATCGATACGATCAAGGCCAAAGGACAGGTAGAGATCCGGGGACAGATCTGGTCGGCAAAGACGGATGAACCGGATGGAAAGATTCAGAAGAATACGATTGTTGTAGTCAACGGGATTCAGGGCGTAAAACTCATCGTAAGGGAAAAAGGTGAGCAGCCGGGAAAGGAGTAACTATGATTTTAGGTTTGATTTTATTGATTATTGTGATCTGTGTGGTGATCTCCTGCGTAAAAGTTGTAAGGCAGGCGCAGGCACTTGTTATTGAAAGACTCGGAGCCTATCAGGCAACATGGGGAACCGGACTGCATTTTAAGGTTCCGATTCTGGACCGTGTGGCAAGAAGAGTGGATTTAAAAGAGCAGGTTGTTGATTTTGCACCACAGCCGGTAATTACAAAAGACAATGTAACGATGCGGATTGATACGGTTGTGTTCTACCAGATTACAGATCCGAAGATGTTCTGCTACGGTGTTGCCAATCCGATCATGGCCATTGAGAACCTGACAGCAACAACACTGCGTAATATTATCGGAGATCTGGAATTAGACCAGACACTGACATCCAGAGAGACGATCAATACAAAGATGAGAGCATCCCTTGATGTTGCCACCGACCCTTGGGGAATCAAAGTAAACCGTGTAGAACTTAAGAACATCATTCCACCTGCAGCTATTCAGGATGCGATGGAAAAACAGATGAAAGCAGAGCGTGAACGCCGCGAAGCAATTCTTCGTGCAGAAGGAGAGAAAAAGTCAACCATTCTTGTGGCAGAAGGTCACAAAGAATCTGCAATCCTGGATGCGGAAGCAGAGAAGCAGGCAGCTATCTTAAGAGCGGAAGCCCGTAAGGAAGCAACTATCCGTGAAGCAGAAGGTAAAGCAGAAGCAATTGCAAAAGTACAGAAAGCAAATGCAGACGGTATCCGTTTCCTGAAAGAAGCAGGAGCAGATGAAGCAGTTCTTACGATGAAGAGTCTGGAAGCATTTGCCAAGGCTGCGGATGGAAAAGCAACGAAGATCATTATCCCGTCCGAGATTCAGGGGATTGCAGGACTGGTCAAATCCGTGACAGAGATTGCAGCGGATGCTGGTGATGACAAAGCGGAAAAAGAAGAGGAATAGATAAAATGAGTGATGGCCGGACAGCTGTCACACAAAAGACGGCGGATAAAAGATAAGAGACAAAAGATAGTAGATAAAAAGCGAGGTATGATACAATGGATTTGAAAGGAAGAAATTTTCTGACACTGAAAGATTTTACACCAGAGGAGATCACTTATATGATCGATCTCGCGGCAGATTTAAAAGAAAAGAAGAAAAAAGGAATTCCGGTAGATAAGTACAGAGGAATGAATGTTGCTCTGATCTTTGAAAAGACAAGTACAAGAACACGCTGCGCATTTGAAGTTGCAGCACATGATATGGGGATGGGAACCACATACCTTGATCCATCTGGATCCCAGATTGGAAAGAAAGAAAGTATCGAAGATACAGCAAGAGTACTTGGAAGAATGTTCGACGGAATCGAATACCGTGGATTCGGTCAGGAAATCGTAGAAGACCTTGCAAAATATGCCGGAGTTCCAGTATGGAACGGACTGACCAATGAATACCACCCAACACAGATGCTGGCAGATATGCTGACTATCCGTGAGCACTTCGGACATCTGGAAGGAATCAAGCTTGTATACATGGGAGATGCCAGATACAACATGGGTAACTCTCTGATGATCGCTTGTGCAAAACTTGGAATGCACTTTGTAGCATGCACTTCAAAGAATTACTTCCCGAATGAAGAACTGGTAGAGACATGCAGAGGCTATGCAAAAGAAAGTGGCGCTACGATCACACTGACAGAAGACATCGAAAGCGGAACAAAAGGCGCAGATGTTATCTACACAGATGTATGGGTATCTATGGGTGAGCCGGACGAAGTATGGGAAGAACGTATCCGTGAATTATCACCATACAAAGTAACGAAGAAAGTAATGGAAAATGCAGGAGAACAGGCAATCTTCTTACACTGCCTGCCGGCATTCCATGATCTGAAGACCAAGATCGGCAAGCAGATTCATGACAAATTCGGCCTTGATGACATGGAAGTTACAGATGAGGTATTCGAGTCTCCACAGTCAAAAGTATTTGATGAGGCTGAAAACCGTATGCATACAATCAAAGCAGTAATGGTTGCAACACTTGGCGAGAGAGAGTAGGCAGATAAGAGCATTATGAAATCAGAGATATTACGTTTGTTAAAAGAAAGTAATACATACATTTCCGGACAACAATTGTGCGAACAGTTCCAGGTGTCAAGAACGGCAGTCTGGAAAGTGATCGATCAGTTGAAAAAAGAAGGATACCAGATAGAGGCGGTGCGCAACAAGGGCTACCGCCTTATCGACAGTCCGGATGTGATGTCAAAGGCTGAGATTGAAAGTCTCATGGATACAAAGTGGGCAGGAAGCAATGTTGTCTATTATGATGAGATAGATTCGACAAATAACCGTGCCAAAGAGGCGGGAGATAACAAGGCCCCGCATGGAACATTATTTGTGGCAGATATGCAGGTGGCAGGAAAAGGCCGCCGCGGCCGCGTGTGGCAGTCGCCGGCAGGAAGCAGTATCTATATGACGATCTTACTGTATCCGGAGATCTCGCCGCTGAAAGCTCCGCAGCTGACACTTGTGATGGCAATTGCTGTGGCAGAAGGCATTAAGGAAGTAACCGGACTTGATACCAAAATCAAGTGGCCGAATGACATCGTAGTAAATGGACGGAAAATCTGTGGAATCCTGACAGAGATGAGTACGGAGATTGATTATATCAATCATGTAGTCATTGGAGCAGGCATTAATGTCAACCAGGATGACTTCCCGGAGGATATCAGGAAGACTGCTTCGTCGCTTAAGATGGAACTTGGTAAACAGGTGAAACGTTCGGAACTAATTGCAGCGATTATGAAAAGCTTTGAAAAGGACTATGAGATATTTGTGAAGACAGAAGATCTGTCGGGATTGCAGGAGCTTTATAATTCGATGCTGGTTAACCTGGACCGGGATGTAAAAGTACTGGAACCGGGTAATGAATACGAAGCACATGCGCTCGGAATTAACAAGACCGGAGAGCTGATCGTAAGGACAGCTGAGGGAGAAGAAAAAGAGATATATGCCGGAGAAGTATCGGTAAGAGGAGTATATGGATATGTATGATGGAAAAGTAGTGCTTTGCGGAGCCAATTCCTATGAAGAAAAATATTATCTGAATCCGGATTTTGAACAGCTTCCGGAAGATGTAAAAAATGAATTAAAGATCATGTGCGTACTCTATGTACATGATGTGGGAGGAATCCTGACACTGGTATATGAAGAAGACGGAGAATTGTGCTTTGAAGTTACATGTGAAGACTTTGATCCGACATTCGATGATATCGGAAGTCAGTTAAAGATCAAGCAGCTGCAAAGAGAGAAGCAGGATCTTCTGCAGGCATTGCAGTTATATTACCGTGTATTCTTCCTTGGAGAAGATGTAAATCTTGAAGACGGGGAAGATACGGAAAAAGAAAGAGAAAAAGCAGGAGGAACAGTATGCTTCTGGTAATAGATGTAGGAAATACCAATATTACACTTGGGGTATTCGATGGAGAAGAATTATTCGGCACATTCCGGATAAAGACAAAGCAGCCAAGAACATCAGATGAATATGGAATTACATTACAGGAACTGGTAGAAAGACATGGAATTGAAAGTTCAAGGATCAATGCGGTAATTATCGCATCTGTAGTTCCGGATGTGATGCATTCATTAGGTAGTGCGATCATTAAGTATTTTGGAGTAAAACCGGTGGTTGTATCGGCTGGAATTAAGACCGGTATCCGTATTGTAACTGAGAATCCAAGACAGGTTGGACCGGACCGTATCGTAGACGCAGTAGGTGCGTATTCGGAATATGGTGGACCGACGATTGTAGTAGATTATGGAACAGCAACCACATTTGACATTATAGGACCGGATGGTACATTTGAAGCGGGTGTGATTGCACCGGGAATCCGTACATCTGCCCAGTCGCTCTGGGGAGAAGCAGATATGCTTCCGGCAATTGAGATCAAGAAACCAGAGACAATCCTTGCAAAAGAGACGATCTCTGCGATGCAGGCAGGGCTGGTATATGGTCAGATCGGTCAGACAGAATATATTATCAAATGTCTGAGAGAAGAATCCGGATACAAAGATGCAAAAGTAGTGGCAACCGGCGGACTTGGCAAGATCATTGCAAATGAAACAGATATGATTGATATCTATGATTCGGAATTGACATTAAAGGGACTTCGTTTTATATACGAGAAAAATAAAAGAACAAAGTAAGAAACATATTGCAAATGTAAGTTAGATGAAAATGAGCAGCATTTTGTGCAAATATGATTGCGGCAGCCGAAAGTGTATCTGAAAAAAGGCTGACCGGCGGTATTTGCACAGAGTGCTACTCATTTCTTATTCGGAATTTTCAGAATCACGTATATAGCGAACGTATTCTGCAGGAATAAAAATAACAGGAGTAGGAAAGATGAAAATCGGGAATGTTAATTTGGCAAATCCATATATTCTTGCGCCAATGGCCGGAGTAACGGATCTGCCGTTCAGACTACTTTGCAAAGAACAAGGAGCAGGACTTCTCTGCATGGAGATGATCAGCGCCAAAGCTTTGCAATATAAGAATAAAAATACAAAAGCATTACTTGCAATCCACCCGGAGGAATATCCGGTGTCATTACAGCTCTTTGGATCGGATCCGAAGATCATGAGTGAGATGGCAAAGATGATCGAGGAACTGCCATTTCAGATTCTGGATATCAATATGGGCTGTCCGGTACCAAAGGTGGTGCGAAATGGAGAAGGCTCTGCACTCATGAAGAATCCAAAGTTAGTATATGAGATTGTGTCAGCAGTATCAAAAGCAATTGAAAAACCTGTGACAGTAAAGATCAGAAAAGGATTTGATGATGACAGTATCAATGCAGTGGAGATCGCAAAGATCATAGAAGAAGCCGGGGGTGCAGCAGTTGCTGTACACGGAAGAACCAGAGAACAGTATTATTCTGGTAAGGCGGACTGGGACATTATCCGTCAGGTAAAAGAAGCGGTATCCATTCCGGTAATCGGAAATGGCGATGTGACGTCCGGAGAGATGGCACTTCAGATGCGGAGAGAAACAGGCTGTGACGGGGTGATGATCGGAAGAGGTGCCCAGGGAAATCCGTGGATTTTTCATGAGCTTCAGGAATACGAAAGAACAGGCGTTGTTCCACCAAGACCGACACCGGAACAGATCAAAGAAACGATGCTGCGTCATGCAAGACTTCAGATTGAGTTCAAAGGAGATTTTATCGGAATAAGGGAGATGCGAAAGCATGTAGCCTGGTATACGAAAGGAATGAAAGGCTCTGCGAAACTCAGGGATGCGATCAATCAGGTAGAGTCTTACGAGGAATTGGAAGAGCTTCTTGACCGGGCAATTGTGTAGCGGATAGCCGGAAAGGAAGAGCATTTGAACACTGTTTTTGGCCGGGGATGAAAAAAGCTGTCGAAAAGGACAAAGAAATGCCGGAAACAGGCAGAAAATAAGCGTTTCCGCCCGATAAAAACATTGACATAAAACAGGCATTTATGTATAATAATGAAATTGTGAAAGTATCTTTATTCTATGACATATAAAACATTTAGATAGATGATTCAGACAGAAAATTGTCAGGATAATAGTGGGAAAAGAAAGGAAGCAAAACACATGGAAGCAAAGAAGAAATTACTTACTTATGCTGGTTTAAAAGCACTGGAAGATGAACTTGAGAACCTCAAGGTTGTAAAACGTAGAGAGATCGCTCAGAAGATCAAAGAAGCAAGAGAACAGGGGGACTTATCAGAGAATGCTGAGTACGATGCAGCAAAAGATGAGCAGAGAGACATCGAAGCACGTATCGAAGAGCTGGAAGGTATCCTTAAGAATGCAGAAGTAGTAGTAGAAGAAGAAGTTGACTTCGATAAGATCAATATCGGATGTACAGTAAAAGTATTCGACATCACATTTGACGAAGAGATGGAATTCAAACTGGTTGGATCTACAGAGGCGAACAGTCTGGAAGGAAAGATCTCCAATGAATCACCAGTTGGCCAGGCTCTGATGGGCAAGAAGATAGGGGATGTCGTAACTGTAGAAACACAGGCAGGAGTAATGGAGTACAAAGTACTGGACATCAGCCGTTCATTATAAGAGACAGGCGGACACCCGTCGAAGAATAACCAGGATACACTCAGGCCTCTCTTATAAGAGAGGTCTGAATTCGGATAAGGAAGGAGAATATAAAGTGGCTAAGCAGCAGAACAATGGACAGGAACAGGACGTAAACCAGTTAAGAAAGGTTCGTCGTGAAAAATTAGCAGAACTGCAGCAGAACGGAAAAGACCCGTTCCAGATTACAAAATTCGATCAGACACATCATTCACTTGAAGTGAAAAGTCTGTATGAAGCACATGAGGCAGAACTTTTAAAAGATCATCAGACACCAGATGTAGAAGGTATGGATGAAGAACAGGCAAAAGAGATTCTGAAGAAAGATTATGAAGAAAGAAGAAGCATCATGGATGCCAATCCGATTCATGTATCAATCGCAGGACGTATGATGTTCAAGAGAGTTATGGGTAAGGCTTCATTCTGCAATATCCAGGATCTTCAGGGAAGCATCCAGGTATATGTTGCAAGAGATGCAATCGGAACAGATTCTTATGCAGATTTCAAACGTTCTGATATCGGTGATATTTTCGGACTGGAGGGATTCGCTTTCAGAACAAGAACAGGGGAAATCTCTATCCATGCAGAGAAGATGACACTTCTTTCCAAGAGTTTACAAATCCTTCCGGAGAAGTTCCATGGATTAACAGATACAGATACACGTTACCGTCAGAGATACGTAGACCTGATCATGAACCCAGAGTCAAAAGAGACATTTATCAAACGTTCAAAGATCATCAAAGAGATCCGTAACTTCTTAGATGGACGCGGATTCATGGAAGTTGAGACTCCGATGCTTGTAAGCAATGCAGGTGGAGCAGCTGCAAGACCATTTGAGACACATTATAATGCACTGAACGAAGATGTAAAACTCCGTATTTCCCTGGAATTATATCTGAAGAGACTGATCGTCGGAGGACTTGAGAGAGTATACGAGATCGGACGAGTATTCCGTAACGAAGGTGTAGATACACGTCATAACCCTGAATTTACATTGATGGAATTATACCAGGCATATACAGACTATGAAGGAATGATGGAACTGACAGAGAGTATGTTCCGTTACCTCGCAGAAAAAGTATGCGGAAGCGCAGTAATCAGCTACAACGGAACAGTCATCGATATGGCAAAACCATTCGAAAGAATCTCCATGATCGATGCAGTTAAGAAGTATGCAGGTGTTGACTTCGCAGAAGTTAAGACAGACGAAGAAGCAAAAGCATTAGCAGACGAGCATCACGTAGAATATGAAGAACGTCATAAGAAGGGGGATATCCTGAACCTGTTCTTCGATGAGTTCTGCGAAGAGAAGATGATCCAGCCTACATTTGTAACAGATCATCCAATCGAGATCTCACCACTGACAAAGAAGAATCCGGAAGATCCAAACTACGTAGAGCGTTTTGAATTATATGTATACGGACGTGAGATGTGTAACGCATACTCAGAGTTAAATGACCCAATCGACCAGAGAGAACGTTTTGCAGCACAGGAAGAAGCATTCGCAGCTGGTGATGAAGAAGCGAACCACACAGATGAAGACTTCCTGAACGCACTGGAGATCGGTATGCCGCCAACAGGTGGAATCGGATACGGAATCGACAGACTGGTAATGTTATTGACTGACGCTCAGGCAATCCGCGATGTTTTATTATTCCC
>NZ_CAKRAH010000052.1 GCF_934294775.1 uncultured Dorea sp. | reverse complement strand
CAAGTCCATTTATGATCTCCGCCAACACCGTCTCCACAGAATCCGTAACATGCGTCGCATATTTCTCGATTCCCGGGGCTCCATTTTTCATGGCGTAGCTTGTACCGGCGGTTTGGAGCATTTCTACATCGTTGTACTGATCTCCGAAGACGACGCAGTCTTCTGGATCGATATGTAAGTGGCTGGCCAGATCCTGAAGTGCACTTCCTTTGTTGGCATCCGGGCAGATAAAATCAACCCATAGATTACCGGAAGTAACAACCTTGATCTCAGAAGCAAATTTGTCTCTCAGATTATGAAAACATTCATCAGTACCATTGTAATCACAGAGTGCAATTTTTAAGATTGGTTCCTGGATTTCGGTTTTAGGATCATCGATGAAAGCCATATTATTCTGAAGTACATTTACCATATGATTCTGGAATTCGGGGTTCTTGGAAGTGCTGTAGCAGACACGTTCCCCGGAGATGATGCAGTTATACTGCGGACTTTTTGCAACTTCATCGAGAATCCGGTAAGCGAGATCTTGTTCGATGATTCCTTTGGAAAGTGTCTCTTCTTTATAGATGCAAAGAGAACCATTTTCTGCAATATATGCAATGTCGTCTTTTACAGGCTCAAAGAGACGGCACAGATTCAGGTATTGTCTTCCGCTTGCAGCGACGAACAGGATTCCGTGCTCTTTCAGTGTGCGGATCTGGTCGAAGACGATAGGATTAACATCGTGTGCACCGTTCTGAAGTAAAGTGCCGTCAAGGTCACTGGCAATTAATTTAATCATAAGTATAAGAATCTCCTTGTATTAAAAAACATTTTCAGATACACTCTATTGATATTCGTATCGATACTAATTATAATATAAAGGAGTAAAATATGAAAGATAAAGGTAGGAACGAATATGAAGATTGGAATTGCAAATGATCATTCAGCAGTAGATATGAAGAATGAGATTGTGGAATACCTGGAAAGTCTGGGACATGAAGTAGTAAATTATGGAACAGATTCTTACGAAAGCTGCAATTATCCGGAATTTGGTGAGAAGATCGGTAATGCAGTTGCAAGCGGAGAAGTAGAACAGGGAATTGCAATCTGTGGAACTGGAGCAGGCATTTCGCTTGCGGCCAATAAGGTTAACGGAATCCGTGCAGTTGTCTGCAGCGAACCATATACAGCTAAGATGGCAAAAGAGCATAATAATGCAAATGTAATCGCATTTGGAGCACGTGTGATTGGTATCGAGACTGCAAAATGTATCGTAGATGCATGGCTGAACGCTGAATTTCAGGGAGGAAGACATGCAACAAGAGTTGATATGATCATGGATGTAGAAAAGAGAAATCATAATTTATAAAATACCAGAATCCCCAAATCCAAAGAGCAGTTCGTGCTTGCGCGGTAAAGAGTCGGGGCTTGGAATTCTGGGACGGGAATTAATAATTGACAGAAGAAAAATCCGGGATTTTGAGGTGATGCAAAATCCCGGACTTTTATTTTGATACCAAAGTATGCAGGAGAAGCTGCCAGTGGCAGGTTCTCTGTATACCAAAAGATCAGGTTCAAACTCTTTGTCGTACAAGGATGACCGGCTTTTGCGTTTGATACCCTGGCATCTTATATTGGAGAAATGAAAAAAATGATAATGTCAGTCTATTTCTGGTGAGTTGTTTCGTAGTCTCTGAAAGCGTCTACCTTTGGCTGAGAAGAGCATCCTGGAACAAATTCATTTGTCAGGAAAGCGTCTGTTAATTCTTCTCTTAACTTGTTGCCGATTGTGAAAGCACCCATACATGCGATGTTTGCATCGTTGCTAAGACGTGCTCTTTTAGCTGAATATACGTCAGAAAGTAATGCTGCATAAGCGCCTTTTACCTTGTTAGCTGCGATAGAAACTCCAAGACCTGTTCCGCAGATCAGGATTCCACGGTCATATTCCCCGGAAGCAACAGCTTCTGCAACAGCAACGGCTGTGTTGGCGTAGATCGGATCTTCGCTTCCGAAGTCTTTGATCTCCCCATAACATTTGTCTTCCATAAATTTGATAAGTTCTTCTTTTGCCTGTTGTGCGTTTGGATCACATCCGATTGCGATTTTCATAGTGAATATCCTCCTTGATTAAAAAATAAATTATTTTGCGTCATGTGCTTTGATTGCGTCACGGATCAAAGTATTGAATTTGTCTGCCTGCCATGCGGCACGTCCTGTGAACAGACCGTCGATAGATGGCTGAACAATCAGGTCATTTGCATTACCTGGGTTAACGCTTCCTCCGTAAAGAGCCGGGATTTCGTCTGCGGCATCTCCGAAGATCTCGTGTAATGTCTGTTTGATTACTTTATGCATCTCTTCAGCGTAATCAGCAGAAGCAGGAGTTCCGTTTACACCGATAGACCATACTGGTTCGTAGGCAACCCAGATGTTTTTTGCATCCTCAGCGGATACGCCGTGGAATCCTATCTTTAACTGTGTGCGGAGTACTTCGGCGCTGATACCGAATTCTTTTTCCTGCGCAGTCTCTCCGATACATAAAAGTGTCTTGAATCCATGCTCCAGTGCACAGAGTACTTTTTTGTTTTCTTCTATATCAGTCTCTCCGAATACGTGACGACGTTCCGAATGTCCGATCATAACAAGACCAATACCTGTTTCCTGTAACATCAGAGGAGAAATCTCTCCTGTGAACTGTCCTTGCTCTTCCCAGCACATATTCTGTGCACCTAAGCGGATGTTCTTCTGGTCGATAGCTTCCCCAGCTTTTTCGAGTGTTGTATAAGAAGGAATAATAAAAAGTTCAATGTCATCCCTGCTTATATCTTTTGTAAGAGATTCCAGCTCCTGAAGATAGGAAACGGTATCTTTTATGTTCTTGTACATTTTCAGGTTACTTCCAAAGAAAAGTTTTTTGTTCATGATACCCTCCATTTTCGATATTTTGTTTTCTTTTGCTATTTGCGATTATATAACAAAAACGGAACAAAAGCAACAATAAAAACGAAAATAATCGAAAGAAAATGAAAATAAGGAAAAGGAACGATAAATAATTAACGAACAGCTGAAATATGCACAAAAAGACGAAAAAGAATCTATGCAATTGTGATAAAATTACGAAAAATGGATAAAATTGCTTGCAAAAACGAAAAAAGAAATGTAACATAAGGACAACGAAACGAAAACAAAAACGAAAATGAAACGAAAGGAAAGTAAAAGATTATGAGTACACAGTATAAACCGGTTACAGCAATCACAATGGGAGATCCAGCAGGTATCGGACCTGAGATCGTAGTAGGAACAATGTTAAGCGAAGAGATTCACGACTGCTGCCGTCCATTTGTAATCGGAAGTATCGCAATCATGGACAGAGCTGCAAAAGTCCTTGGAAAAGAATTAAAGTACAACAAGATTGAAGATCCATCAGAAGCAAAATACGAATTCGGAACAGTAGACATCATCGAGACAGGTGATTATGATACAGATTCTATTGAATGGGGAAAAGTTCAGGCACTTGCAGGACAGATGGCAGTTGACTGGATCATGAAATCCATCGAACTTGGAGAAGCAGGAAAGATCGATGCAGTTTCTACAGCACCAATCCACAAAGGAGCGATCAAACTGATCGGTGTAAAAGAACCTGGACATACAGAGATCTATCAGAATGTAACACATTCTCCATACGCTCTGACAATGTTCTCCTGCCACAAATTAAGAGTATTCTTTGTAAGCAGACATATGTCACTGGTAGATGCATGTCACTACGCTACCAAAGACGTCATTCTTGAAGATGTTATTAACATCGACAAAGAGTTGAGAAAAGTCGGAATCGAGAATCCACTGATCGCAGTTGCAGGATTAAATCCACATAACGGAGACAACGGATTATTCGGACGTGAAGAGATCGATGAGATCGAGCCGGCAGTAAAAGCCGCTCAGGAAAAAGGAATCAATGCAATCGGACCTTGCCCGGCTGACTCCGTATTCCACATTGGAAAATCCGGCAAATTCGATGCAATCCTTTCTTTATATCATGATCAGGGACACATCGCTTGTAAGACGTTAGACTTTGAAAAATCTGTAACACTTACATTCGGACTTCCATTCATCAGAAGTTCTGTAGACCACGGAACAGCATTTGACATTGCAGGTAAAGGAATTGCAGGATGCATCAGTCTGATCGAGTCTACAAAAGTAGTCGCAGAGTATGCAGCAAAACAGCATGAGAAAAAAGAAAATTAATTCAGAAAGCAAGTGAACGGATAGAAAGAGAGGAATGCATCATGCCTTTGATAGGAGCAGTTGCGGATGACCTGACAGGAGCAACAACGACAGGTGTATTATTAGCAAGATCGAAAGCAAGAACAGCAGTATTTTTTAATGAAGAAGCAGCGCAGAAAGCAAGAGAGACAGCATCTCTTGACGCGATTCTGATCAGCAGTAATTCAAGACCACTTCCAAAAGAAGAAGCATATGAAAAAGTAAAATCAGCTACCAATGCATTAAAAGCGATGGGAGTAAAATACTTTTCAAAACGTATTGATACAACGTTACGTGGCGGCGTGGGCGTAGAAGTTGATGCAATGTTAGATCAGCTGAATGAAGATACAGTGGCAGTTGTCGTGCCGGCAATGCCGCAGTCCAGAAGAATCCTTGTTGGCGGATATTCGGTGATCGATGGTGTGGCATTGATCAACACACCGGTTGCACAGGATGTACGTACACCGGTAAAAGAGAATTACATACCAAGACTTCTCGCAAGCCAGACCAGAAGAAAGGTCGGACTGGTTACATTAGATCAGGTTCTGAAAGGAAAAGACGGAATCAGGGAAGCCCTTACAGAAGTAAGAAATGATGGCGCAGGTGTCATCATTGTGGATGCGATTACACTGGAAGATGTGGATCAGATCGCACAGGCCTGTATTGAGCTTGACTGGGACGTAGTCGCAGTGGATCCGGGACCGTTTACTTCAAAACTTGCATACAGAAGAGGACTCATTCAGGAAGAACAGCCGAATGTACCACCTGCAGCAAGCGAAGAAGGAAAGACTGTTCTGATCGCAGCCGGAAGTGCAACACCGGTTACGAAGAAACAGATGCAGGTATTATGTGAAGATTCCAGACATGTCAGAATCAGTGTAGAACCAATTCCGCTGATCAATGGTGGAGATGAAGCGTTAGATGAAGCATTCAAAGCTGTGAACAAAGCAGTCGAGCTGCTCGAAAGCGACGAACAGCCAAGAGCAATCCTGTTTGAGACAGCGCTTCACGGAGAGCTTCTGAATCTGGACGAAGAAGATAAAAAACGTGGCTATGCAGGCGGAATGAGCGCGAACCGTATCAATGCCGGACTTGGAACCATTATCTCACAGGTACTGGAACAGGTAGGAAGAGAAAAAATCGCAGGTCTGTATACTACAGGTGGTGACACGATGGTAAATGTATGCTATCAGCTGGGAGTTGAGTGCATCGAAGTGATGGACTACGTAATTCCACAGACAGACGTCGGAAGATTAGTCGGAAAATATGACGGACTTCCGGTCGTAGGAAAAGGCGGACTTACAGGAAATGACAATACAGCCTGCGATATCGTAGAACGTCTGTTTAAAGAATCGGCAAGATAGCATCGGGGAAATCCATCCTGATCATAAACGAAAAAGCGCATCAAAAAAGAGAAAAGGAGAGAGAACATGAGCGAAGAAAACAAACAGCCTCAGGACACAAGAAAAGATCTTGATATTCTGAACAAAATGAAAAACCTCCCGGGAGGTCTGGTAATCATCCCGTTGGTAATCGCGGTTGTACTTGCAACATTTGTACCGCAGGTATTCCAGATCGGAGGATATGTAACAGCACTGTTCTATGAAGGAAATGCATGTATGATGGGATTCTTCCTGATCGTATGTGGATCTATGATCGACATTAAACAGGTAGGTATGCCGCTTTATAAAGGTGTAATTATGACTGGTACCAAGTTCTTACTTGGAGTTATCGTTGGTCTTATTGTTGGTAAGATCTGCGGACCGGAAGGTTTCCTCGGAATCGCACCATTCGTATTGATCGCAGCAATCACGAACTCAAACGGATCACTGTACATTTCCCTTTCTTCACAGTTTGGAAATGCAACAGATACAGGAGCTATCTCAATCCTGTCACTGAATGACGGACCATTCTTTACACTGATCGCACTTGGAGCAACAGGACTTGCAAACATCCCGATCAAATCCCTGATCGCAGTATTAGTGCCACTGCTTATCGGATTCTTCTGGGGAAATCTGGACAAAGGATTCCGTGATGCATGTAAGACAGCACAGCCGATCGTAACATTCTTCATGACTATTTCTATCGGTGCGAAGACAGACGTTAAGACAATCCTGACAGCAGGAGCTTCCGGTATCGTACTTGGACTGATCTCTGCAGCAACAGCAGTTATCTTCTTCTTCGTAATCAATCTTCTCCTTCCAAAGAAGGAAAGAAATGCGATGGGTGCAGCTATCGGTACGACAGCCCTGAACTCAGCTATGACACCTGCAGCAGTTGCAGAAGCAGATCCTTCAATGGAAGGTATGGTAAGTATGGCAACAGCACAGTGTGCGACAGCATCTATCATTACACTGTTCCTCTGCCCGTTCATTACAGCAGCATTTGATAAATGGATGCAGAAGAAACAGAAAGGTATCTACAGTCCGGAAGGCTGGGCTTATGATCAAGTAAAAGCAAACTAATCTGAACCGTAATACAAATAACATTTCAGTCCTTTTATATGTCAAAGTATAAAAGGACTTTTCTAAAAAACAAAGAAAAAAACAGGAGGTTATGCTATGAGTACACCAGAGAATATGACAGAAGAAAATGTAACAACAGAAAATGAAGCGACAGGACCGGCAGATGTGATCAAAGAAAGCCGGATGACAGTGAACATGACAAAGGAAGCATTGTATGATTTCCTTTTGTTCCATGCATATTCCAAATTCAGTGGTTTCCTGGTCAATATCCTTGGACTTGCAATTGTTTTTATGGGAATCTTTTCTTATACAACAGGAAAGGTAAATGGTGCGGGAGCAGCACTTTATCTTGCTGCGGCAGTACTGTTCCTTGGCGGTACGCCGATCCAGCTTAAGATGCGGGCAAAAAAACAGGTTGTTATAAATAAAGAATATAATTCACCGGCAGAGTATACATTTTCGGAAGCTGGTATTACGATAAGACAGAATGAAGAGAGCAGAACCTATGAATGGGATCATATCGAGAGAGCGGTAGTGACACCGAAGACGATCGGAATCTATTATGCACCGGAATGTGCAATGATTCTTCCGAAACAGGATTTTGGAGACCAGTTTGTACCGATATTTACTATCATCGCCACACAGCTTGGACAGAGTAAGGTGAGAATGAGATAACAGAGAAAAATATTGGGATTGTTTTAAAAAAGGAAATGGCCGTGTGCTTGACAATAAAAACAGATAGTGTAAACTTATTTATTAAGAGATAGTTGCAGGGGAGGCGGCCATGGAAGAACGTAGAAATGAGATATTAAGAGAACTTGACAGAAAAGGAAAAGTAAAGGTAACAGATCTGAGCAGGGAATTCGGATGCTCGGAAGTGACGATCAGGAATGATATCAAAGCGATGGATATAGAAGGATTGTTGAAGCGCACCCATGGCGGAGCGGTGAAGCTGGAAACGGCGGAAACTGAAAGCGGAAGATATTCGACAGAATCCCTCTACCGGAATGTCGCACAGAAAAAGCAGATTGCGGAAATGGCTTATGATTTTCTGGAAGACCGGGATACGATCATCATCGATGATGCGTCGACCAGTTTCTACCTTGCCAGGGAGATCCGGAACCATCCGGAAAAAAGGATTGCGGTTGTGACCAATTCCCTGATCACCGGAAATGAGCTGGCGGGAGTCGGACATGTGGAACTCTTTATGATCGGAGGCTATGTGACGGGACATCTTGCGGCAACAATGGGGGATGTGGCAATCCAGAATATGTCAAAGTTCCATGTGGATAAAGCATTTATCGGTGTTCACAGTATTAATTTTAATGTGGGTCTTACTTCCATTGCCACGCCACAGATGGAAGTAAAAAAAGCGATCATGAAAGCGGCAGAGAAGGTATATGTACTTGCAGACAGCAGTAAATTCGGAGGTGGCTATCTGTCTGTAATCTGTCCGACAAATGAAGTATATAAGATTATTACAGATGATGGGGTTTCCAGAGAGAATATCCGGAAAGCGGAAGAACTGGACGTTCCATTAGTGATTGCATAGTGGGAGAAGATTCAGATGGAAAAACAGCAGAAAGCTTATAAAGGTGTCATAGATTATTTTAAACAGAAGATCATAGATGGGGAACTTCGTCCGGGGGAGAAATTGCCGCCGGAGCGGGATATCGCAGAACAGTTGAGCGTAAGCCGTAATTCGGTGCGCGAGGCAATCCGCATCATGGATATGACAGGAGTGATCTCTTCACAGCAGGGATCGGGAAATTATATTACCTGTGAATTTCAGAAAAGTCTTGCGGAAACGATGACGATGATGTTTGCCATGGATCAGATAGACTACAGGCAGATCAGCCAGATACGCCAGGCATTGGAATGTCTGGCTTTTACGCTTGCGATAGAGAATGCATCAGATGGTCAGATAGAAGAAATGGAGAAAGCAGTAAAGGAACTGGATCGGAGTCAGGATGATGTGAAGAATGCAGCACTGGATAAGAAACTGCATTATACACTCGCACAGGCGTCGGGTAATATACTGGTGCAGGATTTTTTGGAGGCA
The DNA here is from genome assembly GCF_934294775.1 of uncultured Dorea sp. GTDB lineage: Bacteria > Bacillota > Clostridia > Lachnospirales > Lachnospiraceae > Dorea_A. The sequence goes on along the minus strand of NZ_CAKRAH010000052.1, from coordinate 9,452 downwards.
TGTTCCGGTGTGATTGATTCATTTATTCACGATATGCGTGCGGAGATTTTGCGTACGGAAGAGCGGAAAAAAATGTTAAATGAATATCATAAAAAATTGATAGAAGCACTGAAAGAGAAAGATGAAACGAAAGGTCAGGAAGCATTAAAATGTCACTTTATGCTGATCAATGAGATTTTAAAAGAGCGGGAAAATAGAAAAGTATAGAGAGTATAAAAGGAAAGATGCTTTGCAAAATGCGAAATTAAGCGGTTGCTTTGACGGTGGGAAACCGGCGGGCAGCCGCTTTTTTATGCCATGCGTTCGTAAGAAACAGTTGCAGGTCATACAGATACCTGAGTACCTGAGCGTGTAAGAAAAATTGGTGAAAAAATCTACAAATTTGTCTATAAAAAATCAATGATGTGAAAAAATAAACAAATATTGACTTTGAAATCCACAAGAACTATACTAAATACACAAAAGAGTGGTACGACCAATGTGCTGGTTCATTTCTACTGGCGGGTATAAATGGAAAATAATAAAGTACATAGAAACTTGCTTGAGGCAAGTTTTCTTTATACAAACAATGGTAGTACCAATTACAAAACGTTATGAATGGAGGGCACATCACAATGAAACTTTTAGCGTTTGTTCTTGCGCTGTTACCGATCCTGTGGCTGATGCTGGCACTTGGGGTATTAAAAAAGCCGGCATTCAAAGCCTGTCCGATTGCTCTTGCGGCAGCAATCTTGCTGGCACTTACTTACTGGAAGATGCCGGTGAAGGATTGTGTAACCGGAGGTCTGGAGGGTGTGGCTATGGCCATCTGGCCGGTAAGCCTGGTGATTATTGCCGCAGTATTTACCTACAACCTGTGTATAGCAACAGGAAGTATGGAGAAGATCAAGAAAGTACTGACGGGGGTGTCAAAAGACCGGAGAATCCTGCTGCTGTTGATCGGCTGGGGATTCGGAGGATTTCTGGAAGGTATGGCTGGATTTGGAACAGCGGTTGCCATTCCGGCGGGAATCCTTTGCGGACTTGGATTTTCACCAATCCCTGCGACGGTTGCCTGTCTGGTAGCAAATGCAACACCAACGGCCTTCGGCTCTGTCGGAATACCGACGGTAACATTGGCGCAGCTTACGGAAATATCACAGGGAAGTCTTGCATGGGATACAACGGTGCAGTTATTACCGTTAATCTTAATCACACCTTTTGTGATGGTGATCATTGAAGGAAAATCAGTCAGGGCATTGAAAGGCATCTGGCCGATTACACTTGCATCCGGAATTGCATTTGCCGTACCGGAACTTCTGGCAGCGAGATTCCTGGGAGCAGAACTCCCGGTCATCATCGGCTCGGTATGTTCGATGGCAGTGACGATCTTGATGGCAAGAAAAAATCCGCAGAGCCGGGAAAAAGAATATCTGATCGGAGATAAGAAGCAGGAAGAGATATGTCAGGAGTCAGAAAACAGAATCACAATAGCAGAAGCGGTGAAGGCATGCATTCCGTTTATTCTGATTTTTGTATTTCTGCTGCTTACATCGAGTATGGTTCCGCCGCTGCATGACACACTGGGAAAGATTAAGACGGTCGTTCAGATCTATAGTGGCAAAAGCGGTACGCCGTATACATTTACCTGGGTCGCAACACCGGGTGTGCTGATACTTCTGGCTGCCGTGATCGGAGGAAAGATTCAGGGAGCAGACATTTCACTGATAGGAAAGGTGTTTAAGGATACCTGTAGACAGATGTGGAAGACGGTGGTTACGATCATGTCGATCATGGCCATGGCAAAAATCATGAGCCACAGCGGAATGATTGCGGAGATTGCCGGTATGTTGGTAACGTTGACAGGCGATTTCTATCCGGCGGCAGCACCGTTTGTCGGAGCAATAGGAACATTTGTGACAGGAAGCGGAACTTCTGCAAATGTGTTGTTTGGAGGCTTGCAGGTAGAGACTGCAGGAAGTCTTGGACTGGATCCGTGCTGGCTTGCGGGAGCGAATACAGTCGGGGCGACAATCGGAAAGATGATTTCTCCGCAGAGCATTGCAATTGGAACGGCGGCAACTGCAACGGTTGGAAATGAAAGTAAAATACTGAGAAAAGTAATGAAGTATTGTGCGATTTTTATTGTAATAGCCGGATGTGTGGCATATGCCGGAAGCAGAATGAGATAAAAAATTATTTATAAAATATTCAAAAAAAGGAAGGAAGAAACAGATATGAAGATTCTTGTTTGTATCAAGCAGGTACCAGAGAGTAATAAAGTAGAAGTGGATCCGGTTACCGGAGTGTTAAAAAGAGACGGAGCAGCATCAAAGATGAATCCTTATGATCTCTATGCATTGGAGACAGCGTTCAGAATACGTGAGCAGACAGGCGGAACAGTACAGGTAATCTCTATGGGACCACCTCAGGCAAAACAGGTGATCAGGGAAGCGTTTGCGATGGGAGCGGATGCGGGAACACTTTTGTCAGACCGCAAATTCGGAGGAGCAGATGTGCTGGCTACGAGTTATACGCTGGCACAGGGGATCAAAGCGAGCGGTGAGTTTGATCTGATCCTCTGCGGACGTCAGACAACGGATGGGGATACTGCTCAGGTAGGACCGGAGATTTCCGAGTGGCTGAACATTCCGAGTGTAGCAGATGTTGTAAAGATCAATAAAGTTGAGGAAGACGGAATTACCGTCAGCATGGATCTGCCGGAGGAAGTTGAGATTGCAAAGGTTCAGTTTCCATGTCTCCTTGCTGTGAATAAAGATATTTTCCAACCGAGACTTCCATCTTATGTGAAAAAGACGGAGACAAAAGAGCGTGAAATCAATGTGCTGTCCCTGAAAGATATGAAAGATACCGATGAAATGCATTATGGTCTGAATGGATCACCGACACAGGTGCAGAAGATATTTCCACCTGCTGTGAATGATAAAAAAGAGATATGGAATGAAGCGGGAGATGTGCTTGCAGAGAAATTGTTTGATAAAATCGTGGAAATGAAATTCGTGTAGGAGGAAAAGAAAGTGGCTAAATTAATCATACATCAGGAAAAAGTTACAGATAATCAAGAACTGGTCAAGATCTGTCCGTTTGGGGCAATGGAAGAAAAAGACGGAAAACTTTCAATCAATGCGGCCTGTAAGATGTGCCGCCTTTGTGTAAAGAAAGGTCCGGAAGGTGCAGTGGAATATGTAGAAGATACAGTAAGACCAAGTGTGAATAAAGAAGAATGGAAAGGAATTGCTGTATATGTGGATCATGTAGATGGCAAGATCCATCCGGTAACGCTGGAACTGCTGGGAAAAGCAAGAGAACTGGCGCAGGTAACCGGTCATCCGGTATATGCAGTATTCATGGGAAATCATATCAGTGAAAAGAGCCATGAACTGCTGCATTATGGAGCTGACAAAGTATTCATATATGATGAACCGGAACTGGAGCGGTTTAAGATCGAACCATATACAGCCGTTTTTGAAGATTTTATTCAGAATGTGAAGCCATCGTCTATTTTGGTGGGTGCGACGACCGTTGGAAGACAGCTGGCACCAAGAGTGGCGGCAAGGATGAAGACCGGACTGACAGCAGATTGTACGATTCTTGAAATGAATGAAGATACAGATCTTTCGCAAATCCGTCCGGCTTTTGGTGGAAATATTATGGCACATATCAAGACACCGTATCACCGTCCGCAAATGGCTACTGTGAGGTATAAGATCATGAATGCACCAAAGCGATCAGTAGAAGAAACGGGTGAAATTGTAAACTGTACAATTGCGAAAGAAAGACTGGACTCACATGTAGATGTACTGGATATTGTATTAAAAGAAAAAGAAAAATTCATTGAAAATGCAGATGTGCTTGTAGTAGCAGGTCGTGGCGTAAAGAAACAGGAAGATCTGGAGATGCTTCAAAGACTTGCAGATCTTCTGGGCGGACAACTTGCATGTACCAGACCAATGGCAGAGTCCGGATGGCTGCCGGCGAAATGTCAGATAGGTTTAAGCGGGCGTACAGTCAGACCGAAGCTTATTATTACCTGTGGGGTCTCCGGAGCAGTTCAGTTTACTGCGGGTATGAATCATTCGGAAACGATATTTGCAATCAACAAAGATGAAAAAGCACCGATTTTTAAAACCGCACATTATTGTCTGGTGGGAGATCTTTATGATGTGATCCCGCAGCTGATTCAGAAGATAGAAGAAAAGAAGGGAGCATAATCATGGAAAAGTATAAAAAACTGGATAATTCAGATATTACATATATAAAAGAGATTGTAAAGGACGAAGAACGGGTATTGGTCGGAGACTTTATTAATGAAGAATACAGTCATGATGAGTTGGGAGGAACAAGCAGCTATCCGGATATAGTGGTAAGGGCAAAATCACCGGAAGAGATATCAGCGATCATGAAATATGCATATGAACATACAATTCCGGTAACACCAAGAGGTGCAGGAACCGGACTGGTAGGATCTTCCGTAGCAATCGAACACGGAATTATGATCGACACCACGCTTATGAATCATATTTTGGAACTGGACGAGGAAAATCTTACAGTTACAGTGGAGCCGGGAGTTCTTTTGATGGAACTTGGAACTTATGTAGAAGAACATGATTTCTTCTATCCACCGGATCCTGGAGAAAAATCAGCGACCATCGGAGGAAATATCAGCACAAATGCAGGTGGCATGAGAGCAGTAAAATATGGTGTGACAAGAGATTATGTGATGGGATTGGAAGTGGTTCTTCCTAACGGAGAAATCACGCAGTTCGGAGGAAAAGTTGTTAAGAACAGTTCCGGTTATGATCTGAAAAATCTGATCATCGGTTCGGAAGGAACGCTTGGATTTATTACGAAAGCAATTTTAAAATTACTTCCACTGCCGAAAAAGGTGATCAGTCTTCTGATACCTTTCCCGACACTGGAACAGGCAATCGATACAGTACCGGTAATCATCAAATCCAAGACCATACCGACAGCAGTCGAATTCATGCAGAGAGAAGTCATTGAAGATGCAGAGGAATATCTGGGAAAAGCATTTCCGGATAAGCAGTCAGATGCATATCTGCTGTTGAAATTTGATGGAAATTCTGTAGAAGAGATTGAAGAGGCGTATGCAAAAGTAGCGAAATTATGTCTGGAACAGGGAGCACTGGATGTGTTGATTTCAGATACAGAAGAAAGAGAAGAATCTATCTGGAAGGCAAGAGGTGCATTCCTGGAAGCAATCAAAGGATCTACGACTTATATGGACGAAGTAGATATGGTTGTTCCAAGAAACTGTGTCAATGATATGGTTGTATATCTTCATAATCTTCAGAAAGAAAAGGATATCCGTATTAAAAGTTTTGGTCATGCGGGAGATGGAAATCTTCATGCGTATATTCTGAAAGATGATTTAAGCGATGAAGAATGGGAAAAACGTATGAAAGATACCATGGAGAAAATATATCAAAAAGCACATGAGTTAAGAGGACAGGTATCCGGTGAACATGGAATTGGATTTGCGAAGAAACCATATCTCAGGAAATCACTTCCGACAGAGAATCTGGAACTGATGAATGGAATTAAGAAAGTGTTTGATCCGAAGAATATTTTGAATCCACATAAAGTTGCACAGTTGTGATCGACGATTCTTTTACCTTGTTTATATACACTTTTTTATCAGGTATGTCATAGTTTATATATGAAAGAATAATCAAAAAGGAGACATCTTATGGCATATTCAATCATGCTGGATGCCGGCCATGGCGGTGCAAGAGATCCGGGAGCCGTGTACGAAGGCCGGCGGGAAAAAGATGACAACCTGAAACTAGTGCTTGCGATCGGAGAGATTTTATCAGACAGAGGAATTGATGTAGAGTATACCAGAACAACCGATGTCTACGAGACACCATATGAAAAAGCAATGAAAGCGAATCAGGCAGGAGTGGATTTCTTCGTTTCTATTCATAGAAATTCATTTCCTGCCGATAATGAGGTGGAAGGAGTCGAAAGTCTGATCTATGATCTGTCGGGACTCAAATACAAAATGGCACAGAATATCAATGAGCAGCTCGAAGGTGTAGGCTTCGTGAATCTGGGCGTGAAAGCAAGACCGGATCTGGTGGTCCTGAAACGTACAAAAATGCCGGCGATACTGGTGGAAGCCGGATTTCTGAATTCAGACACAGATAACCGTCTGTTTGATGATAACTTTGAAGATATCGCACAGGCAATTGCAGATGGGATTCTGGACACATTGGAAAGCAATGGGCTGATCAAGGAAGAAAAAGTTCCGGTGTATCGGGTGCAGGTGGGATTGTTCCGGAATCAGCGGTATGCGAACCGACTGCAGAATGAACTTCTGGAGCAGGAGTATCCGGTGTACATTGACCGGTCAGGCCCGTATTACAGAGTCTATGTGGGAGAATTTGATAATTTAAATGATGCGGTACAGATGGAGCGCCGTCTGAAACGGGCAGGATATCAGACTTTGATCGTACAGCAGGAAGTATAAAAATTTAACATAAACTTTTCATTACTAAGACAATCCTTTTAACATAACCTTTTTATACTAAAGTCAGCAAATGAGATAAGAGTAAAGTTTTAAAGGAAAATGCAGGAGGCGTTTTAGAATGAAAAAATTATGGGATACAGTGAATAAAATATTTACAATAGAAGGAGCAGTCAGTGCATTTCTGGTAATGAATATCATCGGCTGGATGCTTATAACAATGGGAGCAGGGGCGCTGATCTGTAAGTTTTTAGGATTTTCAATTGCAGGTAATGTAGTAAATCTTATGTGTGCAGGCATCTACGGCGGACTGATCGTGGGATTGATGGGAGGAGGCCTGTATCTGTATGAATTATACAGACATCACATGATGGAGTAAGACATAAATGTTATAACAATAAAAAGGCTTGTTTTACAAAGACTGTAAAATGAGTCTTTTTTTGTTACAGATTGACAGAGAATTAAATTCATAATATCATGGAATTGCTCTATTAAAATAAGGAAGAAACAAAAAAAGATAGATAAAATACAGATTCGCTCCTGGAGTGTGGCTTAAAAATATTTTCTGCAAGATATAAGAGACACTCTAAAGCTTTTGGAAGCTGTTGTGAGAGAAAAAACTGAGAATGCATCGATAATAAAAATGGAGGAAATGATATATGGCGGATAGATTACAATTCAAAGAAAAACTGGCAGGGGTCTTAAGTCTTGCAGAAAGTCAGAATGGCAAGATTACTGTAGATGAGGTGGAAAAATATTTTGAAGAAGACGGGCTTTCGCAGGAACAGATGAATCTGGTCTGTGATTACCTGTTATCGATGAAGATGGCAGTGATCGGTTATAAACAGGCCGGAGGTACAGTAAGAGAAGCAGAAAGTGAAGAACAACAGCCATTAAGCCCGGACGAACAGAAATATGTAGAAGAATATCTGCGAAGTCTCGGTGATATGAAGGAAGAGACACCGGAAGAGGTGCGCATGGCATATTATCTTCCGAAAGTAGTAGAAGAAGCAGTGAAACTGCATCAACCGGAAGTGTTTATCGGTGATATGATCCAGGAAGGAAATATTGTACTGATGCTGGCATTAAAAGAGATCCGGAAGGAAAAGGATGAAGAAGATATTCTGGAACAGGTGCGTGCCGGAATGCTGGCATCGCTGGAGTCGCAGACGGAAGTGAAGAGAAGAGATCATAAGATGGTTGAGAAAGTTACAGAACTGGATGAGACGATCAAAAGTATGAAAGAAGAATACGGGCGTAAAGTCAGTGTGGATGAAGTTGCAGACAGACTTGGAATCAGCGAAGATGAGATTGAAGATATTCTGAAACTTGCCGGAGAAGAAGTGAAAGATGAAGAATAAAAAGGAGACGGGGTTAATCCTCGTCTCCTTCTTCATCTTCCGGTTTCGGTTCCGGCAGATATAAATGTACACTTTCGATTCTGTTTTTGTCTAATTTTTCCACAACCAGATGGATGCCATCTTCGGTGGTAACACCGTCGCCAATCTCCGGAAGCCGGTCCAGATGCTCGATAATGAATCCACCGACGGAATCATACTCTTCTGAGGTCAGATCAAGATCGAGTCTGTCATTCAGGTCATCCAGATTCGTGGAGCCTTCTACGATATAATCGCGCTCACCGACCTGTTTGATAAAGTCTTCTTCATTCTCGTCATATTCATCATGAATTTCTCCGACGATCTCTTCCAGAATATCTTCCAGTGTGATCAGACCGGAAGTCTCACCGTATTCATCCAGAACAATGGCAATGTTAAAAGAAGCCTGACGCATCTCTACAAGTAATTCGGAAATATTCTTATATTCGTAAGTGAAATAGGCCTCGCGCATAAAGTCGCGGATGTGAAACTCTTTTTCCTTATCATATAAGAGAAGATCTTTCATATTGATCGTACCGACAACATTGTCTGTTGTGTCTTCAAAAATCGGAAGACGTGTGAATTTGTCCTCGCGGAAAATGTCGATCAATTCTTCGTAAGTGGCATTTACATCGGCGAATGTAACATGAACTCTTGGTACCATGACATCTTTTGCTTTCGCATCGCCAAGATCGAATACGTTATAGATCATCTCTTTTTCATCGGATTCGATGACACCGCTTTCGTGGCTGACATCCACAATCGTACGGAGTTCAGATTCTGTCATCTGTTTGTTTCCGGCATTCGGATCGATGTGAAGAATGCGGAGAATGATATCCGAAAGCTTGTTGATGATGAATACAAATGGTGTCATGACTTTGATGTACAGATTGATGACCGAAGCATAACGAAGAGACATCTTTTCCGCATGCAGTGTAGCCATGGTCTTTGGCGTGATCTCTCCGAAGATAATGATCAGTACAGACAGAACTGCACTTGCAGCTGCTACCATAGAACCGCCAAGGTTGTAAGCCAGGGTGGTAGTAAGGGAAGCGGCAGAAAGATTCACCACATTATTACCGATCAGGATCGCACTCAGCATCTTGCTGGTATCATCGGTAATACGCATAACGGTTTTTGCCCGCTTGTTGCCTTCGTCGGCAAGACCGCGGATACGCATCCGGTTTACCGTTGTTAAAGCTGTCTCCGCAGATGAAAAAAATCCTGAAAGAATCAATAAAATCAATAGAATAATGAGTTGTATCGCGACACTCGTGTCCAATTGTAAAATCCACTCCTTTGAAAAAATAATATTTAGATTAATATATCGCATTTATATGAAATTTGCAAGTCTGCGTTGAATTTACGGGCAGTATAGTGTATGATGTATTTGCTATAAATCAGGAATTTTCAGAACTGAAAATTCCGTGTGAAACAGTAGTGGCAGCAGATTTTGCCAATTTGAAATGCGTAGCATTGGCAAAATCGGTTACTGTGTAAACAGTAACCTGATGTATTTGCTATAAATCAGGAATTTTCAGAACTGAAAATTCCGTGTGAAACAGTAGTGGCAGCAGATTTTGCCA
>NZ_CAKRAH010000051.1 GCF_934294775.1 uncultured Dorea sp. | reverse complement strand
GGACATCCTATAATTTCTCCTGTCTCATTAAAAAAATCCTTACTCACAACTAATACTGGATTTTTAATTTTTTCCACTTTTAAAATATCGCCTTGATGGACCATTATTCCCATCCCTCTCTTCCGACTCTTTCTCCCCAATCATACTCTCCGTTTAGATTAAGCTTTCCTCCATACCGCTCTGCACGTTCCTCCAATGTCTTATGTCTGAAAGGTTTTACTAACGTAATCATTCCATCAGATATTTTCACATCCAGAATATCATCAAGTTTTATATTTGCAGCTTTTAATATTTCTTTTGAAATGCGAATTCCCTGACTATTTCCCCATGTTTTTACTTGTGCCTGCATAAAACAACCTCCTTCGTTTTTTGTATATACATAGTATATACTATGCATATTTATATTTCAATTATTCTTTATTTTCTTTTTCTGGAAAATCCACTGGTAAAATCTTATAATGATTACAAAGAAAATAACATGCCAAATCAATTTAAATATACACTTTTGATACGAAAGGAGTTCTTTCAATATGAACGGAATAAACGTAACTATCACAGATATGATGAACTGCCGCGACCGGCGTGTAAGCATCCAGAACGAACTGATCAATAAATATGATAAACCAGTCCTGTCTTTTTGCATGAACATCCCGGGCCCGGTAAAAACCAACGAACAGATCCGGAAAGCTTTTGATTCCGGGAAAGCGGAATTATTAAAAGCTCTTTCTGCTCACAATATAGCAATCCTTCACACCGAAGAATTCCATGAACCATCCGGTGATGAACTGATCATGGCATTAGACGCACCCGCCGAAGATATCAAGACGCTTGCAACAGAAATCGAAGAAAGCCATCCTCTCGGACGGCTCTTTGATATGGATGTCATTGGAACTGACGGTATGAAGTTATCCCGCGGCACCTACCGCAAATGTATCATCTGCGGATGCCAGGCACAGGAATGTGCACGGTCACGGAAGCATTCGGTTGAGGAACTGCAGGCGAAAATTGAGGACTTATTAAATCGATTTTGTGTTTAATCCCGGTTCTTATTATACACAAACATCCAAAGCGCCATCGCACATATAATCACATACCCCAGCACACTATACCGATCCGGCACCTGCCCGAACAGGAAGAATCCGAGGATCGTAGAGAAAATAATCTGTGAATAATCATAAATAGATATTTCTTTCGCAGGTGCATGATAATAAGCCGCTGTAATTCCAAACTGACCACCCGCTGCCGCAAGTCCCGCACCTAAAAGCATCAGTATCTGTACTCCACTCATTGGATGAAAATCCAGGATCAGATATGGTAATGTAACTACGCATGAGAATCCCGAGAAGAAGATAACCACTGAAGAACCTTTCTGTCCTCTCTGCCCCAAGATACGCACCATCGCGTATGCGATACCTGCACAGATCCCACCACACAGCCCGATCAGCGACGGTACCAGCGCCATGTTTGTAAATGTCGGTTTGATTACGAACAAACTTCCGATAAACGCCCCGGCAACCGCCACTGCCTGCGCCGGAGTCATCTTTTCTTTTAAGAGTAAAAATGAAAAGATAATAACGAAGAACGGTGACATCTTATTCAGCATCGAAGCATCCGACAGTACCAGATGATCTACCGCATAAAAATTACACAGGATACCTACCGTACCGAATGTTGCACGCAGGATCATATATTTAAGGTTCCCTTTTTCAATCTTAAATCCATCCTTACTTCTTATAATCATAACCAGTGCAATTAAAAAGGCTACCAGATTTCTGAAAAAACTCTTCTGTACCGAAGGCAGATCACCGGAAAGTCTTACGAATGCATTCATAAATGCAAATGATAATGCTGATAATGTAATAAAAAATATTCCTTTGTACCTGGAATTCATACTATACACTTCCTCACAATTTTTTCGTTTTTACATTCTATGTCATGCCATTTATCTTACCACGAAAAATTTTATGTGTGAATATATCCAACTCTTGATCTTAATTTTGTACATACACTGTCTCTGGCGCATTTTTCAATGCATGCTCTAAATCTGCTCGTACTACAATTTCTTTATATTGTTGTATTTCACTCCAGATCAGCGTAATTCCGCTCTTAACTGATAGAAATCTAACAATATATATGGTAAAATATTCCTTGATTATGAAAGGAGAAATGCAAGTTGAAGCACCTCGAAACAATTATCGAAGAACGCAAAGAACGTTTTGTCAGAAACAGTCTGATGTCCGATGAGTTTCTCGATTTTATTAATAAAAACAAAAAGCCGATTGACAAACTGATGTCTTATTATCAGTGTGCCATTATGGAAGTAGAGACCAAATTTAAAGTATTAAACGAGCAGTATTCCCTGGAATATGACCGTAATCCGATCGAAGATATCAAATCCCGTGTCAAATCCATGGACAGCTTAATTAAAAAGATCCGCAGAAAGGATATTCCAATCACGATTCCCTCTATTGAGGAAAATATCCACGATATCGCAGGTGTCCGGATCATCTGTTCTTTCCCTGATGATATCTATATGCTGGCTGATTGTTTTCTTTCACAGGATGATATCACACTTCTCGAAAAAAAGGATTATATCAAGAATCCTAAACCAGGTGGATACAGAAGTCTTCATCTGATTATCAGTGTTCCAATTTTCCTGCAGGAAGGGAAACGAAACGTAACCGTAGAAGTACAGTTGCGTACGATTGCCATGGATTTCTGGGCAAGCCTGGAGCACAAACTGCGTTATAAGAAAAATATCCCGGCAGATAAAGCAAAATACCTGGAAGACGAAATGCTGGCTTGTGCCAAGATCAGTGCCGATCTGGATATGCGTATGCAGCATGTCCGTAATGTGATTGCAGAAAATGCAACAAAAAAGCACTGTGAAATTTGGTAATATTTCACAGTGCTTTACCACTACGATATTCTAAAGTGACCAACAATATCCTTTCTGCTTTGCAGGATATCCTCTTCGTAATTTTTCTGATACGGATCATTGTGATGTATCACATACGGTACTCCTTCTGCATTCCGCCTGTCAGAAATCACCCCTATATGATTCTTAAACACTACAATATCCCCACCCTGCCATTGTTCAATATCATTCACGTCCGTGGTCAGGCTGATTGCTGCATGTTCAAAATATATTTTCAGATTCTTCACTCTTCGGAAATCAATATTCTTATCCGGCTTATCTACATCATAATCCTCCGGATTCTTTCTGATATCTTCATCTACCAGCTCTCGTAGATCATAGCCGCTTTTCCTAAATGCATAACCAACAACATCTGTACAGACTCCATACCTGTCATCCGGGTAACCCGTCTCATAATATTTACTCTTATAAACCGGCCTGGTCTGCACATAGGCCAGTGCATTATTCAAAATATCCATCTGATCATCTGTACCATCGTTATCTTTATCAACGCTGCTATGATACTGTACAATCTCCGTAGCATTATATTCATTCTTTGGACGATCTGCCTTCGTCAGTCCTACTACATCACGCTCCGCCAGGAATCCCCCAAGAGTCAGCCATATAAGAATCGCAATCGGAATCAAAATCCTGAATTTCATCTTTCTCGTCTTATGATGAAATACGATCATTCCAGCAAATGCTCCAAATGCGCCGCCAACAAATGCAGCACCAAGCAATGTTGCCTCGGGAATCCTCCACTGATGCTTTACCGCCTTTGCTTTATCCAGTCCATATAGAATAAATGCAACAACATTTATCACAACGAGATAATAGGATATTGGTGTTGCTGCCATAAGTAATTTTGCCATCTCCTGTTCCCCTCCTCCATATATACCTTCATTGTATCTTACCCCGTTCTAGCTTTCAATCAGAAAACGGATATAATTATAAACTTCTGAAAAATCAATTTCACACTGTCCTCCCCATATATATACCGGAACTTTGGAATCGAATCCATAAATTGCCGGATAATTTTCTTCATCAAAAATATAGACAAATACACGTCTTCCTTCTATATCTACCATCCAGTATTCTTTTACTCCTGCATTCGCATATTTCTGGAGTTTTGTAACCATGTCGCGTCGTCTGGTAGACTTCGATAACACTTCCAATATGAAATCCGGCGCACCATATATCCTGTTTTTATATAGCTTCTCCCGGTCACACACAATCATTACATCCGGCTCCACGATTGTCTTATCATCACAGTCAAGCTGTACATCTAACGGTGCGATCAATGGTATACATTTTCCCTGATTCTTCGCAACGAATTCCAGGAATCTTGCATAAATATATCCTCCCGCCATCTGATGCAGCGTTCCCGGTGATGCCATATCATAAAGCACACCATCAATCAGTTCTGCTCTATGCTCATCCGGAAGAGCATAATAGTCTTCCAGCGTATACTCTCCCTGACGCTTTACTGTATAGGCGGTACTTCCGTCTTTCAAAACCGATGTGTAATGATTTTCCCGTTTTTCCGGCAAAAATATCTTTTCCAATGCATTCAATGTATCATAGCGCGGTGAGGTTGTTGCCCCTCCAAAAATCTTCTGCACCGTTCCGAGTGGTACTCCTGAAAGTTCAGCAATCTGTTCATTGGTGTATCCCATTTCTTTTTTCTTTTCTTTCATCTCTTGAATGTTCATGACCACACCTCTTTGCATCATACTTGATTTTATATAAGCAACACTTATTTGTTAATATATTATAACATATCTATCATTTATATTCAACCATTTTCAAGCCGTTTAAAAGCCATATTCAAACCATTTGCAATCCACTCCGTTATTTGATTGAATTAAGCTGTAACATCCACATCTAATATTCGGAAATGATTTCTCTTCACTTCAATCAGTCCGTCTTTCTGCATTTTTCCAAGCTCATTTGACATCGCAGACCTGTCTACCCCGAGATAATCCGCAAGCTGCTGTCTGTTATATGGAATGTCGAACTCATTTTTCCCACATTCCATCGCCTGATAAGACAGATACGATAACAATCGTCCTCTTATCGTCTTTGATGACGTATGAAAGATACGTCTGGAAAGATTCAGGTTCTTCTGTGCGGATATCGCAAGAAGGTTCTGCACCAGGTTTTGATGGAATTCACATGCATTCGGGCAGACCTTTAATATCTTTCGCACATCCAGGAACAGCACTTCACAGTCCGACATGGCGATTACATTTACCATCAGTTTTTCATCCAGCGCACAGGCATATGTCTCTGCAAAGATCTGCCCTTCTTTTACATAATCCAGGACGCTTCTGTTCCCCCAGATATCATCGTTTTCAATTAATGCACTTCCCGTTAACATGACTCCGATTGAAGCCACCGTATCTCCCGCGTGAAAAATAATCTCGTCTTTCTGGTATTTTCTTTTTTTGGCACTTAAGCAGTTTAACATCGATGCAACTTCTTCTTCACTTGCGCCTGCGAATATCTCTGTCTTTGTTAATGCTTTTAAGTTGACTCCTTCCATCTTCTTTTCCTCTCTACTTTTCTTACATCACGGTCTGATACAATAATACCATAAGCGGCATTGTTATAATCGACAGCAGGGTTGTCATAACATTGATCGCACTGGCATATTTGGAATCATTGCCATATACCTGACACATCTGTGTTACCGTCGATGCCGATGGTGTGATCACCGCCAGAAATACAATCAATAACAACTTCTTTCCATCCGGATGCCCGCTGACCAATCCACTTATTTTAAGCAGGATCAGTGAAATAACCGGCACAACAATTAACCGGAGGAACGAAACGAAATACACTCTTCCATTCGTAAATATCTTTTTCAGACTCATCTCCGCGATCAGCATTCCCGTTACGATCATACTTGCAGGACCTATCATACTTCCGACAGAACTTAATGTCTGGTTTAGTATCTCCGGAAGGCGGATTTTTGTAAAGAACAACACAACTCCTGCAAATACCGAAATCATATTTACATTCAATACAATCTTTCTCCAGTCCATCTTCCCTTCACGGCTTAAGATATTCTTACCATGTGTCCAGATAAATACCAGCTGCACGCTCATGAATACGCATCCATATAGTACCCATTCTTTTCCAAGAATAAATGTTACGATCGGTACGATCAGATTTCCCGAATTGGAATAATAGATCGATGCTGTCTCTACTTCATTCAGATGCAGGATCTTTCCCACAGCCCATACCGCTGCCAGAAGAACTACCTGTAATAATACCGACGCTGCAAATACCAGCAATAGTTCTTTTATCTTTTCACTTGTGTAATCTACCTGAAATGCATTGATGATGACACATGGAATGATCAAATATAATACGATCTTGGAGATAACCTTACTGTCATCTCCTTTTAATAATCCCGCCTTCACTACAATGTACCCCATCAGGATCATCAGGAATAATTCTGCAATCTGTTTCATTAAAAGTATACTGATTTCCATAATAATCTCTCTTTTCTTTTTGTCCTGCTGAATTTGGCAGAATTTACTTTTGATACTCACATCATCATATACATGTTCCAAAATAATGTCAATCTTCCTTATTGATTCCTAACTTCTGCAAGTCTATAATAAAGCTTATAACACCCATAGGAGCTGCCTTGGATGATTATCGTCTGATATTGGCAGTTTTTCGAATAACGGGATATTTACAATTTGATTTTGGGAGGATGGACTATGAAGTACAAGAATATTATATTTGATTTTGGAAATGTGATTGGCAAATTTAAAGGAGATTATATTCTGGGGCAATTTACTTCCACACCGGAAGATTATGATATTCTTGCAGCTGCCATCTTCAAAAACTGGGTAGCATTAGATGCCGGAACGATTGATTATGACCAGAATGCCAAAGATACGATCGCCGGACTTCCGGACCGTCTGAAAGACACCGCCCGCGATTTCTTCGATAACTGGTTCCAGTATGTAGATCCGCTTCCTGAGACGTGGGAATTTATCAGAGAATTGAAAGCACGCGGGGTTCCGATTTATCTTCTTTCCAATGCCTCTACCCGTTTTGCAGAGCGCGCACTGGAAGACCATCCGATTCTGAAAGAATTCGATGGCATCGTATTTTCTGCACCACTTAAGATGGCAAAGCCAGGTCATGATATTTATTACCACATGTTCAACAAATACGACCTCCTTCCAAGAGAATGCTTCTTTATCGACGATACGATTGAAAATGTAATTGCAAGTAAAGAGCTTGGCATGGAAAGTATCTTATTTACAGGAGATATTGATGCAGTTAAAAGGGCGATTGAGTTTTAATCAATCGCCCTTTCTTTAATAAATTTTTCCAGCTCTCCTTTGTCTGGATACATCTATTGTAATACACCCTGCCTCTATTTCGTGTCAAATCTGGTCACGATCATATGAATGATATAAGGAATCAAAATTACAGGAATGGCCAGATATGCCAGTGCACTATAAGCCTTCTGGATCAATGTCAGAAGGCCGAACTGCGCAATTCCAAAATCAGCCAGGCAACAGATCAGCGCAGCAACTACCGTTCTTACAACCGGTTTTCCTTCCTCTGCCTGCTGTTGTTGTTCCTTTTTATCTTTGTTCTCAATCTTTTCAATTCCATTACAGATACGCTTTACCATAGCCGCAACCATATTTACCGCAGTTGATACTGCACCAAGGATGATAAGAACAGAGATTAGCGGTGTCATGAATCTGCTTCCAACACCTTTTTGTACCATGAAAAGTGTCGGTACGCTTTGTGTGGCCATCTCGGGATCATTGCAGATCGTCATAATTCCAAGAACGACCATCACCATCATCAGTGCATTGATCACAAAACCGATTCCCATACTCTTCCCTGCATCCTCCGGCTTCTTGAATACTTTTGCATGCTGGACAAATACCGCAACATTTGCCAGCTGGAAAGTTCCGTATACAAATGCCGAATATAACGCCTTTCCAAATGGAAGATGTGCCTGTGACATACTCTTTGCAGTGTCCGCAATCGCACCAGATCCGGCAATAATATTCGGAATATACACAATCAGCAGTCCTATAATGATGCAGACAGACAGTACTGACGCCACACGTCTGACCAGATTCGTACCAAATATCGCTACAATAAAGATAAACACTCCGATGATCAGTGTACAGATCAGATACGGAAGCCCTGTCAGCGCACTTAACGTCGCTCCACCTGTGGCAAATGCTACCGCAGGCGCCACACACATTACACACAGATATAATAGTTCAAATAAATTCGAAAACACCGGTGCATATTTTCCATAAAATGCATTGTTATAAGACCGGTAATCATACACCTCATGCTTTCTGGCAAATTTAAGACAGTATGCAAAGAATACTGCATTATAAGCCATCGCAAGCACCGGCATGATCAGACACCAGATACCATACCGGACATAATAGCTATAGATCTGGGCTCCGGAAGCAAATCCGCCTCCGAAATGTGTCGTAAACCATACAAATGCAACGCCAAGAATAACGGCGCCGGTTTTATTTTCTTTCTCCATCTGCCGCATCCTCCTTTACTCTGGCTTTTAACCTGTTCATTGCATCTTCCAGCATTTCTTTCGTCACCTTATATGGATAATGCGCCACGTCCGACATGTCCGGGATCCGGTTCATGCTTTCTTCCCACTGTTCTTTTGTGATCTCGATCTCTTCTAACGATATCGGAAGTCCGATCTCTTTATTCAGTGCGTATACCTTTTCAAATTCTTCATACTGACCGTCTACGAGAAGTGCCAGAAGTACGCCAAATCCTACCACTTCTCCGTGTAAATGCTTTTCTTCTATCACCGGATAGCTTGTCAGTGCGTAAAATACTGCATGAGCCAGACCACTGTTATAATCCGGTGTAAAATCTTTGGTCAGGAATATCGAAGCAATTCCCGTTGTTACGATGATTGCAAGCACAACCTGTTCTACCTCATAACTGGATTTCTTCAGCTTATGATCAGAGAATCCTTTTTCCCCGTATTGCAGAAGTGGATCTCTGCACATCCTGCTGACCGCCACACCCACAGAAGTAAAATGCTCCAGTCTCTCATCTCTGGAAGAGATGGTTGACTCATAATATTTTGCATAAGTATCTCCAATTCCGGCCCACATATACTGACTTGGTGCTCCAGCTATAATCTCTGTATCAATGAATGCATGCATCACCGGTCTTACAAAAAAGTTCGGTTTCAAAAATGTTCCGTCTTCGTTGTACATAATAGATACGGATGTACACGCCGAACAGTTTGAAGCGATCGTTGGAAATGAAAATACCGGCTTATCATCTGTGATACACAGACATTTTACCGTATCCAGTGCTTTACCTCCGCCGACACCGAATACCATATCCGCTTCCTGATACACCGGAAGTGCACGTAACTTCTCTACAGTCTGATAGGTACAGTCCTTTCCATACAATTCTTTTCCGATAATCGTAAGATTTGTCTGATCGACAGCCGCTTTTATCTTATCATAAGCAGCCTCCAGCGCACGCTTTCCACCAATTACCAGAACGGTCTTTCCATAAGATTCGCAGACCGGTCCAATCTTGTCATATATCTTATCGCCAATCGAATAGCTTGGCAGATGTACTTCATAATTCTCAAGTTGCATAATATGTAAGCCTCCTCTTTTTCTCTCTAAATTCAATACAGGTTAATATTCGTGATAAAACCACCAACTACAATGCCTGTTGATTATTCTGTACTGCACACACTCTCTAGCATTATACGCTCTATTGTAACAAGTTTATTCCAATTATACCACTAGGAATTTTAACAAATTATCGCTTTACCTTACTAAAATCACCATTCAAATGTTCTGCTCACAGTAGCGTAACTTTTCCCCTCACTACATGTTTTTGAAAAAAAACTTGATTTTTTTATCTTCAATGTGTATAATCCGTTACTGGACAAAAAAATAAGATGATTTTGGTTTAATTGGAAACGACACAAGTGTATGCTTGATTAACGAACAACACAAGTGTCTTTTTTGTACCCATTTATAAATATTTTTAAAAAAGGAGAACAAAAATTATGCCAAAAAATCTATTTCAAAACATTATTTTCACACTTATGATGTCATTTCTGATGGTTTACGTCATGATCTGCTATAACATCCGTCTCAACACAGGAGAGATGACCAATCAGGTATTCCTGATGGCTTTTAGTGAACTTAAGATCATGTGGCCGGTTGCCTTCGTTCTGGAATTCGCTTTCGTGGATAAGCTTGCTCACGCAATTGCTTTCCGTATCGTTACACCACAGGACAGACCATTCGTAATCGCAAGTGCCATCTCAGCTGTAATCATCGCTATCATGTGCCCTTGCATGAGCCTTGTTGCTACGATCCTGTTCAAGAATGCAGGAAGCAATCTCATTGCTACATGGTTCGAGACAACCTTTATTAACTTCCCGGCAGCATGCTTCTGGCAGCTGTTCTACTGCGGTCCATTCATCCGCTTTATCTTTGGAAAGATGTTTCCGGATAAGGAACATGTTAAGGAAACGGTCGCTGCGGCGGAATAATTCGTTGATCAATTAATTTATTTTTTAATATATACTTTTTTACTGAGCAGGAATATTTTTCCTGCTCTTTTTCTTCCTTTCAACCTATTTATTACATATAACTGCCTAATAGTTACATCTTTAACAATTTCCATTTATAAAATGATATGATATTGGCATCCAGTAAAGCAAACAAAATTATTTTACGCAAGGAGGACCTTTTTGATGCAAAATAAGAAAAACAGTTTGATATTATCCGGAATTATATTTTTAGCTTATACTATTGTATATAATCAATTAGCACTAACAATTATTTCCGGCTCAGGCAGAATAAAATTCTTAGTCCATTCTATAGATGGAATAAAAATTACCAATATCTACTTTTTTCTAAGTCTTATTATATTTATTACAAGCACTCTCGTTATAATTATAAGCTATTTTATATATAAAGTATTTTTGAACATAAGCCACATTAAAAACATAGATTCACTAAAGCTCTTAACTGCATTACTATTAAGCATGTTACCTGGAAGTGCTCTCGCATACACATTACTTACATTTCATATTCTGGCAACAGACAGTATCTTAATTAAAATATTAAGCATGGTATGCAGTTGCATTACCTTATGCTTACTAATTTCCGAAGATGCAAAAAAGAAAGAGAGGATAAAATTCACTATCTTATCTTCTTGTTATTGTATAGTTAATATTATAATAAGTGTTATGTTTTTTTAGATTATCGAGCAAATTTCTGTCGCAACTAATCTAAGTCAAGAAGATGTTCAGAAAATACTGCAAAATAATGCAATAAAAAAATAGAAATAATATCACAAAACTGGGCCCGCTTTATGCAGTACCCAGTTTTTTCAATGCATTTTCAATATGATCCATTGCGTTCTTAAGTTCTTCCATAGAAGCTGAATATGTAAATCTCAGATGTCCCGGCACCATCACCGGTACGCCGCCCGACATCTTCACAAGCTCCTTATAACTTACCCAGCACGGTGTCGGAATAATGATCTCGTCCCCTTCATTGCAGATTGCAAGAAGCGCCTCATACAGACACTGCTTTTTCCGCTGCCTGGCTGATATGCTCCGGTGTTGTAAAATCCGTTTCCCCTACATTCAGCCCTATAATATGCTGTCCTTCTTCTCTTAATCTTGCTATCTTTGTTATCAGTTCGACTGTCTTTGATGGTTCGATGTATCTATTATACTATCGCCCGGTCGCTTTAGAAACATAAAGTTTTATTGTAGTAAAGTATTCATCTTATATAAAATTTCTGAATATCAAAGCTCTCCCACATCTACTTCATCTTTTTGCCTGATTTCGTCCAGTACCCATCTTCCTTCTTCCCTGATAAATGTCCAGTATTCATAGAATGCTTCCGGGAATTTATCTCCACGGACGACTTCTCCTGTATCGATATTAATATAATATCCAACCATCTTTCCATGAATCAGATAGATTACCCGGTCATGATCCTCACCTTCATTATCGAATGCTGATACCGGCACAGCACTTAGAAGACTTACATGTTCCTGCACTGGTTTTTCACGATTTACTTCCATCCAGCCAAGTTTCATATTCCAATTCTCTATAAGATTCTTACTTAAGTATTGTTCCGCATAAGATGTATCCTGACGGTTCCAGCATTCCTGTATAACAAAATACGCATCTTTCACGTATTTTGTCATTTTCTTCGAATCCCATTCTTCTCCCGGCTTTTCAAATGATTTCATAGCGCGAAGACTGTTTCTCTTTGCCTTTTGAACTTCATAATAGAATACAATCGTTCCGCCCCCGGCCAGACAGACAAACAACCCAAACCAGATAACCGCATTGATCGGATTACTACTTTCTCCGTTACTTCCATGATAATGACTTCCGGAACTGCTTCCCGAACTTCCGCCAGAACCACCTCCTGATCCTCCTCCGGAACCACCTCCTCCTGCTCTTGCATAGCCTGTAACGGTGAAGCTTATGCAGCATATAAATATCAGTATTATTTTGAATATTCCTTTATATTTTTTCATGTTCCTGCCTCCGCTGTCACTTTCTTTTTACCAATATATCAGTATTAGCTGTGTGAATCAAGCGAGAACAATGTCACTCTTCCTAATGAAACATGTAAAAAAACATTTTCCCTACACCATATGCAACTTGATATACTGCAAAAAATCCTAAAACAGGTCCTATATAATTTATTACTTTTTTCATAATATACACCTTACTTTCCAACCACTGCATATTTCCGTCCGTTATAAACACTAAGTATGGCAACTACCGCCACACCTGCTACGGCATACCGGATAACAAAAAAAGTACACAATTTTGTTTCTTTCAAAATCATGTACTCTTTCTTAACCCTTATATATGCAGAAAGCCCTTCCTCCTGCAACTTTTTCATATCCCTAATTCCATACCACCAACGCCACATTCAATCCAGTAACCACCACTGCAATTCCAAGCAGCAGTGCATTCAGTTTCCGGCTGTTTGCATATTTTCCCATTACTTTCTTAGACGATGTCAGATAGATCTGTGTAAATATCGTAATCGGAAGCTGCACTGCCAACAGCATCTGTGAATACACCAGTCCTTCAAATGGTGCCTTTATGAACAAGATTACAATTGCCGCCGGAATCATCGTCAAGAGGACGCCGCCTTTCGTTTCTTTTGTCTTGATATCATAAGGCTGATTAAAGATTCCTGAAAATATCGTTCCGCCTGCCATTCCTGCCGTAATACTCGATGAGATTCCGGCCAGAAGAAGTGCCAGTGCGAAGATGACCGTCGCCGCATTGCCAAGTAATGGTGCCAGCATCTTTCCCGCAACGGTAAGGTCATCTATCTGTCTTCCCGGCTGATATAGCGTTGCCGCTGCCATCAGTATCATCGCGCTGTTAATCGCCCAGCCGATGATCATGGAGAATAACGTATCCTTGAACTCATACTTCAGCTGTTCCTGGATCACCTCATCATCTTCCAGGTTCCACTGTCTGCTCTGGATGATCTCCGAATGCAGGAACAGATTATGCGGCATAACCACCGCACCAAGCACACTTAATATAACCGGCATACTGTGCTCCGGGAATGACGGCTTCACCCATCCAACCACTGCAGCTCCCCAGTCAATCTTTGCAATCCCCACTTCGAATAAAAAGGAGAATCCAATCAATGACACGAATAAGATGATCAGTTTCTCAATCCTCTTATAAGCATTGGTAAATGCACAGCAAAGCACTAATATAAGTATAATCAGGCTTCCTATTTTAACCGGGATATGAAATAACATTTCCAATGCGATCGCACCACCTAAGATCTCTGCCATCGCAGTTGCGATTGCTGCGATCATGGCCGTTAAAAGGATGATCGTCTTCAGAACTTTCGGCACATATCTGCTGGTAGCCTCCGACAGGCAAAGTCCCGTCGCAATCCCAAGATGTGCTGCATTATGCTGTAAGACGATCAGCATGAATGTCGATAGCGTGACCATCCACAACAACTCATATCCGAATCCGGATCCCGCCGCAATATTCGATGCCCAGTTTCCCGGATCGATAAATCCTACCGTTACCAGAAGCCCGGGACCTAAGTAGCGCAGGAAATTAAGCGGATTATTCTTCTGTTGTTTTGTTAAATGTTGCCTTGAATCTTTCTTGAAGTGTCTATCCATCTATGAACTGACTCCTGTTTCTAAAAATAATGGTTAGTTGTAACTAACTACTATTTTACTAACCATTTTTTACTTTGTCAATTCATTATACGGACATCATTTCTCAATTATGCGTTACTATTTTGCCGATATTTCATATCCCAGATTAGAGCATTTTTCAG
This sequence comes from uncultured Dorea sp., assembly GCF_934294775.1. Classification (GTDB taxonomy): domain Bacteria; phylum Bacillota; class Clostridia; order Lachnospirales; family Lachnospiraceae; genus Dorea_A. The sequence continues at coordinate 4,117 of NZ_CAKRAH010000051.1, read as the reverse complement.
ACACACTCTGGCTAAATCCACATCCATTACTCCCGAAGCCCCGTATCCGACATTCTCTCATCAACCCGCAGCTCGATCAGCACTTTAATCCCCACCGACAGGATCAGGAACATATGAAGCTTCATACACAATGAAAATCCCCGCATCATTATCTTCCAGGCTCCGGACGACAGTCCTTTCATATCTTTTCCACACATCAGGTCCCGGAAAACTCTTTTTGCCAGAGGATCGTGTCCGTATTTTCTCAGTGTATGCCAGATGCTTCTTAAGGATCTTCCATGCTCTGTATACTCCATCTTCGCATCGAAAAATGCCGCAAAGAATATCGTATAACGGACAATTCCCTCATATTCCGTCTTTCTCGTTCTTCTTAATACTTTCTCCATCTCATGAGCAATTCCAAGCCAGCATTCCCTGGATCTTGGATTATAGCGGTGTGAAATGGACGACGTATTCTTCCTGTATACATATCCCCTGTCTTTTATAAATGCATAGCGGATTCCATGTGCATAGCACTCCGTATTGAACATCTTATCTTCCGCATAGGCAAATTCTTTGAAGATGATCTGATGCTCTTTCAGAAAATCCGCCCGGTATAACCGTCCCCATACATAAGAGATATTTCCCGGAGAAAAGAACCCCTCAAAACGGAAGCTTTCCGATTCCCTGTCTTTATACGAATAACTTTCATGACTGGCAGCCGCAAGAAGCTTCCCATTCCAGAGTCTCTCATAATTGCAGATCACAACATCTGCATCTGTCCGCTCTATCTTATGCACCATCTTTTCGATAATCGCCGGGCTTGAAAGGTAATCATCCGAATCCAGGAACATCAGATACTCTCCCTTTGCTTCCCGCATGCCTCTGTTTCTGGCATTCGAAAGACTTGCCGTCTTTTCCTGATATACAGATATGTCCGGATATTTTTCCGCATAGGAAAGGCAGACCTCATAACTTCTGTCACGAGATCTGTTTTCCACCAATATTAGTTCCCAGTCTGTATACGTCTGTTTTATCACACTCTCCAACGCTTCTGGTAAATATTTTTCCACATTATGAACCGGTACAATAATTGATACTTTCATATCTATTATCCTTTTATCTTCCCTCTAACTTTTATCACAATCTTTTTCATCAGTTCAAATAACCGCTTCCACTCTTCTGACCGTCTGTATGCAAGCCACAAAAGTACATTTGGTACAACCGCACAGACGCACATACGGAAGAGCAGATTCACAAATGCACCACCCTGAAAAATCATACAGCAATAGTTCGTACATAACCATACAAGTCCCATCACAACCAGATTCTTCCCATATGTCAGGAAGAACTCTGCCGATGAACGCTCAAAGCTGTGCTTATATATAACATACGGTTCGATCCATACCGATGTTAATAACATACTGAAAATTGTTCCAAGAAATACACCCGTCACGCCAAGCCGTACCACCAAAGCAACCGATATTCCTAAGTTCAGTACTGCTTCCACAATGGCTTTATACCGGTCATTCCAGAAAAGACCCATGGATTCTTTGAATATGGTCACCGACTTTTTCGCTCCGTTAATTGCAAAATTCACACACAACACCAGTACAACTTCCACCGGAAAAAGGTATTTCTTCCCAAATGCCAGCTCTACAAATGGATTCAGCATCTCAAACAGGCAGATTCCAGCCACGCCATACATCCATTGCCCGATGAAAAATAACTGTAAAAATACCTGGTGCACTTTCTCTTTTTCTTCTGTGATTCCAAGATTTCCTACACTTGCCGCAACTCCCTGGAATGCCTGATCCAGCACCTGTCTCACAGATCCAATGATCAGGTAATAATTCGAATAGATTCCCGCCGTGATCACACCTACAAATCCAGAGATCAGAAGGTTATCCGTATTATTTACAACAATGTTACCAAGCTTATGCATCAGCATTGCCTTTACATTTTTAATAATATCCTGACCTTCTTCCTTTGGCAGCTTCTCCTTACACGCTTCCCTCAGGTATGGAAATAACTGATCTGCCTTCCGGGACATCGTCACATTTGCTGCAAATGTACAAAGCACTGCCATGATCAGAAACAGAATAAAATTCTTCGTCACCAGCAGAACAATGATCTGTAAAATATCCTGCAAGATCAGAAATCCATTCTGATTCAACACCGTCAGGTAATTCATCTGGTGTGCATCCACCAGCGTCTTCTTATATATAAGAAGATACGATATCACTGAATTCATCAGATACAGCATATAGATCAGAATCAGGTGATCCACATCCGGACGATCCTTCATCAGTACATCCAGAAATGGAATCAGAGCCAGCCCCGTAACCAGCACGATCACCGCCGTCACCCGGTAAAATGATCGGAACATCCGCATCAGTATCTGCTGTCTCTTAATATCTTTTCTCGCAATCGGACCATATAGCGCATATGTGATCGCCGTTCCGACACCCAGTTCTGATAACGACAAAATATTCAGAATATCTGTAAACAGGCCATTGATCCCGACATATCCTTCACTTAAAACTCTGGTAAATACAACCCTGGTAAGAAATCCCATCAGTATCGCCGACATACGCGCCACGATTGCCACCGATGTATTCATTACCGAATATTCCGTTCTGGTCTTCTGCTCCAACTTTCTCATTCCTTTCCTTTGCTCTCATCTTATAAGTGTATACGACCTGGATTTAGAAAGCAATATGGAATCTTCTATGCTGTATATATGTAAGACTCATCCCAGACATCCACCTGCAGCAGATGGAATAACAATGCGAATACCGACTGATACACCGTATGTGCTTTCAGATCCGTCTGCTTTATGTACCCCAGATGCATCTTCACTGCCACCGACACTGTACTGTCAATGATATTCGACACCAGTACTTCTGGATCTATCAGTTCTTTGATTCCATGATCCCGTCCCATCTTCTCCATATATGCAACAAACTGGCTAAGCACATCTCTTCTGAGCTTCAGGAATTCTTTGGTATATCGTGCGGACTGATAATATCTCCAGTAAAAAACTGTCTTCTCCGGGTCCTTCATAAGAAACTTCCAATAAGCATTCCACATCGTCCAGCAGCACTCCTCCGGATTACTTTTCATCTTTTTATTGAACTCACCATCTCCAAGAAGTTCTTCCACTAACAGCGCAACCTCCTTATCTATCTCAAGAAATGCATCTGCCATCAGTTCTCCCAGATTCTTATAACACTGGTAAATGTACGGATCCGACAGATCACCTGTCTTCGATATCTTTCTGACCGTTACTCCCTCAATTCCTTCATTCATAACAACCGTATACAACGCCCGGTGCAGCTTAACTTTCAATTCTTCTTTCGTGTACTTTCTAACCATTTCTTTCTCCTTTCCGGCTTACGTCTTCATTCCTTCCGTTCCTTTTTTAGCGAAAAAAAAGCAAGAAGGAAAGATTTTACTCTTTTCATCTTGCAACTGGCTGACCCTGCACTGGCCCCTATAGCTTTGCGTCGCTATGTTTCCATAGCTTTGCCCTGATACATTTTTTCTTAATCACTTTTATGATACTCCTCTTTGTTATCACTTTCAAGCGTTTTTATCATTTGCTAAAAATAAATTTTGTAAAATTTAGCATTTGCTAAAGATTTTTATTGAAATATTTACCATAAAATCGCCGATAACTCTTTATTTTTCGGGATTTTATGATAGAATAGGAACTGAAAAAAAGGAGGTAATAATATGGCGAAAACTTATGAAAAACCAGTTGTCTCTATCGATACAGGACTTAGTGAAGGAGTTTATGCAGCCAGTGGCGCTTCACAGGGAACTTTAAATGTTACGTATTATGGTGTTTGGGACCGCTGGGGTACAAATGGTGGTAAAGGACTGGCGATGGCTGACTGGTCGGATATAACAGGAACAATTACATTAAATATCAACTTTAATGATACTGTGGATATGGTTGAAACTGATGATGCCTCTGTACAGAAATCCTGGTCTGGAAAGACAGCTACTCTTGTATTTGCAAGCACAGCTACTAATCCATTTACAATTGGTATTCATCTGGATCATGGAACAAGTATTGATAATTTAAAAATGACAGGATTTACATATTCTGTGAAATAACTTTTCATAGGAG
>NZ_CAKRAH010000050.1 GCF_934294775.1 uncultured Dorea sp. | reverse complement strand
ATCCAGTTGATATATTTTTCTCAATTGTCTATAATAGTCTATATAGACTGTCATAAAAATGACAAAGAAAAACAGGAGGAATCTCAATTATGATGAGAGGAATTAATACAACCGTTAGACGATTGAGAAGAAAAGTCTTTGAAGAGGTTGCTGCACTTGGTTTCAAAGCAGATGCGGATACTTTATGTGATGATATGGAAGCAATTCCGTACGCGATGGTGAATGACGAGACCGAGCAGTACCGTGACAGCGTATACCGTGCAAGAGCCGTTGTACGTGAGCAGGTGAGACTTGCGATGGGACTTTCACTCAGACCAGAAGATAAGCCGGTGCATCTGACTGCCGGTGTAGAAGCAAGTAACATCTCGGATAAGTATTATGAACCGCCGCTTATGCAGGTAATTCCATCTGCATGTATGCGGTGTGAAGCAAAAGGTTACGAGGTCAGCAACATGTGTAAAGGTTGTCTCGCACATCCTTGTATGGAAGTCTGTCCAAAGGGTGCAATTTCCATGGTGAATGGCAGATCTTACATTGATCAGAGCAAATGTATCAAATGTGGAAAATGTAAGAGCGTCTGTCCATATGACGCAATCTCCAAGAAAGAGCGCCCTTGTGCAAAAGCCTGTGGCGTTAATGCGATTGAATCCGATAAATTAGGACGTGCATATGTCAATCCGGATAAATGTGTATCCTGTGGTATGTGCATGGTAAGTTGTCCGTTTGGAGCAATTTCAGATAAATCCCAGATCTTCCAGCTTGCAAGAGCACTCACGGAAGGCGAACAGATCATTGCCGAGATCGCACCTGCATTTACCGGACAGTTTGGAGACAATATAAGTGCAAGAAACTTAAAAGCAGCACTGGAAGAACTTGGATTTTCACAAGTATATGAAGTTGCACTGGGTGCAGATATTGGAGCTGTGGCAGAAGCACATCATTACGTGGAAAAAGTTACAACAGGAGAACTGCCATTTCTTCTTACATCCTGTTGTCCTTCGTGGGCAATGCTGGCGAAAAAATATTTCCCGGATATGATCGACGAAGTTTCCCAGGAGCTTACACCTATGGTTGCAACTGCACGTACGATCAAAAAAGAACATCCAAATGCAAAAGTAGTATTTATCGGACCTTGTGCAGCGAAAAAACTGGAAGCTATGCGGAGAACGGTAAGAAGTGATGTTGATTTTGTTGTAACATTCGAAGAATTGCAGGGAATGTTCGATGCAAAAGGAATTGATCTGTCTGAATATGAGGCTGAATCGTCCTTCCATAATGCAACTGGAGCAGGACGTGGATATGCGGTTGCAGGTGGTGTGGCATCTGCAATCGAAAAATGTGTCAATGAATACTATCCGGGTGTGGAAGTAAAGATTGAACATGCAGAAGGTCTTGCAGACTGTAAGAAGATTCTTTCTATGGCCAAAATTGGCAGAATGAACGGATGCCTGATCGAAGGTATGGGATGTCCGGGAGGATGTGTAGCAGGAGCAGGAACGAATATTCCGGTACCAAAAGCACAGAAGAAAGTACAGGAATTCGTAAAAGCATCCAGCAAACAGCTTCCGCCAAAAGAGCTTGGTGAAATCGAATTAAAGTAACAGCGGGTGAAGATACTAAAACCCGTGAAGAGGAATCATAAGAAATGCTGTCAAAGGCGAGATTTCATGCATCCTTTAATTTAAAAGAGACTATAAAAGAGACAGGCGTAAAGATTGACAAAACGTCTGTCTCTCTTTATAATTAAAAGTTAGTATTGATAAAAATATTTATACTGATTTGATACATGAATGTAGAGCAGGAGGAAATTATGCAGAAGTATGGCGTAAACGAATTAAGAAGAATGTTTCTTGAATTTTTTGAAAGCAAGGGACATCTGGCAATGAAGAGTTTCTCATTAGTGCCACATAATGATAAGAGTCTGTTACTGATCAACTCTGGTATGGCACCATTAAAACCATATTTTACAGGACAGGAGATACCGCCGAGAAGACGAGTTACCACCTGTCAGAAATGTATCCGTACAGGAGATATCGAGAATGTGGGAAAGACAGCCAGACATGGTACTTTTTTTGAAATGCTTGGTAACTTCTCATTTGGAGATTATTTTAAAGATGAAGCGATTCACTGGACATGGGAGTTCCTTACAGAAGTAGTGGGACTGGATCCAAATAGATTATATCCATCCATTTATCTGGATGATGATGAAGCATTTGAGATCTGGAATAAAGAGATTGGAATTCCGGAAGAGAGAATTTTCCGTTTTGGAAAAGAAGACAACTTCTGGGAGCATGGAGCCGGACCTTGCGGACCATGTTCAGAAGTTTATTATGACCGTGGAGAAAAATATGGTTGTGGAGAGCCTGGTTGTACAGTAGGCTGTGAATGTGACCGCTACATGGAGATCTGGAACAACGTATTTACACAGTTTGACAATGACGGACATAATAACTATACAGAATTAGAGCAGAAGAACATTGATACAGGTATGGGACTGGAGCGTCTGGCATGTATCGTGCAGGACGTTGATTCTATGTTCGATATCGATACATTAAAGGCTTTAAGAGACCATGTATGTAACATGGCTGGTGTGGAATATCAGAAAGATGATAATACAGACACTTCTATCCGAGTGCTGACAGACCATATCCGTTCTGTAACATTTATGATCTCAGACGGTATTCTGCCATCTAACAGCGGACGTGGCTATGTATTAAGACGTCTGTTACGTCGTGCATGCCGTCACGGAAGACTTCTTGGAATCAAGGGCGCATTCCTGGTAGAACTGGCACAGACCGTTATCGATGGTTCCAAAGACGGATATCCGGAACTGGAAGAAAAGAAAGACTTTATCTTTAATGTAATCGCAAAAGAAGAAGCACAGTTTAATAAGACTATCGATCAGGGATTGTCTATTCTTGCAGACATGGAAGAAGAGATGAAGAAGAACGGAGAGACTGTTCTGTCCGGAAAGAATGCATTTAAGCTTTATGATACCTATGGATTCCCAATCGATCTGACAAGTGAAATCCTGGAAGAAAAGGGTCTGACTTACGATGAAAAGGGATTCGAAGAAGCACAGAAAGAACAGCGTGCAAAATCAGAAGGAACGTTTGGTACACACACCTACAGTGGTAAAGATGCCAGCGTATATGATCAGTTAGATCCTGAATTATCTTCTGAATTTGTCGGATATGACCAGCTGGATGTAGAGTCTGAAGTAACAGCTATGACAAGCGAGACAGAAGTTGTAGATGCACTGACAGACGGAGATAAGGGAACGATTATCGCTGCCAAGACTCCTTTCTATGCAACTATGGGGGGGCAGGAAGCTGATAAAGGTATCATCTGCACAGAAGATGGTGAATTTGCAGTAGAAGATGTTGTGAAGCTTGCAGGCGGTAAATTTGGCCATGTAGGACAGGTTACAAAAGGTATGATCAAAGTTGGCGACAAGGTGTCTCTGAAAGTAGACAAAGAAAACCGTGCGCTTGCTGAGAACAACCACAGTGCGACTCATCTGCTTCAGAAAGCTCTTCGTATGGTGCTTGGTAATCACGTAGAGCAGGCAGGATCCCTGAACAATGCACAGAGACTCCGTTTTGACTTTACACATTTCTCTGCCATGACAGCAGAAGAGCTTCAGAAGGTGGAAGATATCGTAAACGAAAAGATCCGCGAGAACCTGCCGGTTGTTATTAAAAATATGCCGATCGAAGAAGCTAAGAAAACAGGAGCTGCAGCTTTGTTCGGAGAAAAATATGGAGACATCGTACGTGTTGTAAGCATGGGTGATTTCTCAATCGAATTCTGTGGTGGTACACATGTAAGCAATACGGGCAGCATCATGGCATTCAAGATCCTGTCTGAGACAGGTGTAGCCGCCGGAGTACGTCGTATCGAGGCTCTGACATCAAAAGGACTTCTGGATTACTACAGTGCCCAGGAGAAGAAGCTTCTCGAGACTGCTAAATTATTAAAAGCAACACCAGAAAACATTGAAGAAAAAGTAACACATCTGATGAATGAAAACAAAGCGTTGAAGGGCGAAGTGGAAAGCTTAAAGAGCAAACTTGCCAAAGATGCCATGGGTGATGTTATGAACCAGGTAGAAGAAGTAAAGGGCGTGAAGTTCCTTGCTGCAAATCTGGAAGGTGTAGACATGAATGGTCTGCGTGATCTTGGAGACCAGTTAAAAGAGAAGTTAGGAGAAGGTGTGATTCTGCTTGCTTCTGTTAATGACGGAAAAGTCAGTCTGATGGCGACAGCTACAGATGGAGCTATGAAACAGGGCGCACATGCAGGTAACCTGATCAAAGCAGTTGCCAAATTAGTTGGCGGCGGCGGTGGCGGACGCCCGAATATGGCACAGGCTGGTGGTAAGAATCCGGCAGGTGTTGCAGACGCACTGAAGGCTGCGAAAGAAGCATTAGAAGGGCAGCTTGCATAAAATTTTACAGTCAATTAGCTGAATTTTGCAACTTTTACCAAAGTGTAAGAAAGTTATTGACGTACAGAAAAAATATGTTATAATCATATGTAGTGCAATAAAAATACCCGATCAGTCGTATGATGCACAATATAGGACTGGAGGGGAGGTTAGGTGTGAGTCTATGTCAAATGTAATCGTTAAAGAAAACGAATCGTTAGATAGCGCTTTACGCAGATTCAAAAGAAACTGTGCAAAAGCTGGTATTCAGCAGGAAATTCGTAAAAGAGAACATTACGAAAAACCAAGCGTAAGACGCAAAAAGAAATCAGAAGCTGCTAGAAAACGTAAGTATAACTAATATGTGCAGAAATAGAGTGTCATGTGGCACTCTATTTTTTATGCCGAAGTATGCAAGAGAAGCTACCGGTGGCAAGTGGCAGCCTCTCTGTATCCCTAAGTTTTCTCAAAACATTTTCCAACTTTAGCATGGCAGCACGGAAAAATATTTTTTAAGAATTTCAAAAAAGATATTGACGTTTTAAAAATGCAGGTATATACTGTGAATCGTTGAAAGGCAAAGGTGCCATACCCATTAGGGTGTGGTGCCTTTTTTGTTTCTCAACAAAATTCAGAATGGATGAAAGTGAGGAGTTTTATTATGAGATTAAAAGATACGGGGCTTACAGCACAAGAGTTAAAGGACATGGTTAATAAGTACATGGTAGAAACTTATGAAAGATATGACTTTATTGCAGAAAGAGCAGAAGGCATGTATCTGTATGATGAAGAAGGTAATGCATATCTTGATTTTTACGGTGGGGTTGCCGTTAACAGTTGTGGTAACAGAAATCCAAAAGTCATCGCAGCAATCAAGGATCAGTTAGATGATATTATGCATACATTCAACTATCCATACACTATTCCACAGGCATTACTGGCAAAGAAAATTTGTGACACGATTGGAATGGACAAAATCTTTTATCAGAACTCCGGAACCGAAGCAAACGAGTGTATGATCAAAATGGCAAGAAAATATGGTGTGGATAATTTCGGACCAGAAAGATATCACATCATCACAGCAAAGAATGGTTTCCACGGAAGAACATACGGAGCAATGTCTGCAACAGGACAGCCGGACAATGCAATCCAGATGGGATTCAAACCAATGCTTCCGGGATTTGATTATGCAGAATATAACAATCTTGAAGATTTCAAATCAAAGGTAACAGAGAATACGATCGCAATTATGATCGAGCCAGTACAGGGCGAAGGTGGTGTACATCCAGCAACACAGGAATTCATCGAAGGACTTCGTAAATTATGTGATGAAAAAGATATGCTTCTTCTATTTGATGAAGTTCAGACAGGATGGGGACGTACAGGCGCACCGATGGCATACATGGGATATGGCGTAAAACCAGATGCAGTATCCATGGCAAAAGCAGTCGGAGGCGGAATGCCATTAGCTGCATGCTGTGCAACTGAAAAAGTAGCCAAAGCATTTACAGCAGGAACACATGGTTCTACATACGGTGGACATTGTGTAACATGTGCCGCAGGTCTTGCATCTGTTACAGAGATTCTTGATAATCACTTAAGCGAAAATGCAAAAGAGATGGGAGAATACATGAAACAGGAACTTGCAAAACTTCCTCATGTAAAAGAAGCAAGAGGACGTGGTCTTCTGGTTGGATGCGAATACGATATTCCAATCGCTGTAGAAGTAAAACACGGATGCCTTGACAGAATGGCACTGATCACAGCCATCGGAGACAGCGTAAACCGTATGATCCCACCACTTATCGTAACTAAGAAACAGATTGATGAGCTGATGTTGATCATGAAATCTTCTATCGAAGATGCCGCTGCAAAATACGAAGCAAAATAGAACGTAGATAAAGCAACAATTAATATATGACGATACCATTTATTTGATTCATAGAACTACCTTCAGAAGAGACAGTTCCCCGCTGTCTCCTCATACATACCACGGTATGTACCACAAAAAAGATCCAACTGCAGTGTGTGACTGAATTGCAGTTGGATCTTTTGCTGTCCGCATAAATAATATGTAAGAAAACCATGTATCAGAAGCATTTTCTTATGGTTGTTCCGGCTTAATTAGCGTCCTCATCCGGTACAGGCTCCGGAACTTCTGTGACACCGTTGTATTCAATATCCGGAAGTAATTCAAAATAAAAATCCTGATATTCTTTTGAAAGGGCTTCAATGATTTCTTTTTGTACGGCTTTAAATTTTGAAATCGAAATCAGGTCACGGTTCATAGTAATATAAACACTGATCCATAATTTCCGGCCTGTGCGTAAGATATCATAATAAAGTTTGGTATCTCCGTATGTGGCAAGAATCGGGGATACGATATCTTTGATCTCCTGGACGGTTTCCTCTTCCGGTGGAAGTAAGAACAGATCACGAAGTCCTGAAATTACAGTTTTTACAGGTACCGGAAGCATAAAAAAGGAAAGGATAATGGCAAGGATTGGATCCAGATAAGGAATCAACGGCTGAAACCATGCCCCGTGGATCATCTGTGGTAAGAAGAAAGCAATACACATACCAAGAGAAGCCACTGAATCAATCTGCCATTCCTGAATCTCCATTGTCACGATCGGCGACGTCAGACGCCGGTTCATCCGGCGCAGCAGGAATATTACAACAATGCTGACAAGTGTCGCACTCATTTCAAAATATGCAACCATAGAAAAGTTCACATGTTGGCCGCCATGATATATAATCTGAATGTTATTAATGATCAGTCCGGTTGTAACCGCAATCATGATCACACCTTTTACCACAACGAACAGCGATTCTATCTGCTGGTATCCAAACGGATGACTTTCACTGGAAGGCTTGTACATCAAAGGTACCAGGGAAAGTGATACAAACACCATCAGAATCTCAACGCCATCATAGACACTGTCAAGAAGAACAGCCTGGGATCGTGTGATAACCGCCATGACAATTTCCAGAATTACGAATATCGTACTTCCGGTAATCGAAACACGGAGTGCAGATTTTTCGTATTTTTGTTTATTTCGACTAGAATGCATAGTGCACCTTCTCCTTTGGAAGCATCGAATCAAGTTCATGGTACAGGCGGGCGATTGGAAGACCAACTACATTGTTATAATCTCCCTCGATTCCCTTTACATGGATGGCAAATGCCCCTTGGATTCCATAAGCTCCCGCTTTATCAAGGGAATCCCCGCTGTCAACATAAGTATGCAGATCCTGCTTGCTGACAGGATAAAAGGTAACATCCGTTTTCTCATAAAAAGTATGTGCGATTTTCTGTCCACGGATCTGACCAATAAATGATACACCTGTATAGACCTGATGCGTACGGTCGGCAAGCATCGAAAGCATGTCAAATGCTTCTTCTTTATCTGCTGGTTTTCCAAGAATCTCCCCCCGGTATGACACTATGGTGTCAGCGCCGATGACAAGGCAGTCTTCGGATTGGTACTTTGGATTATGCAGTATCTGTGATTCGAATACATCAAGAGCTTTTTGATGCGCCAGTTCCATGACAACATCAGACGGAATATCTTTTGTGATCTTTTCCTCAATCGCAGATGGAATCACATCAAATGTAAATCCTGCCTGTGTAAGTAGCTCCTGCCGTCTGGGAGAAGCTGATGCTAATACGTATTTCATGTCTTTTCTCCTTTGACTATCATCATATATTTACATACTCTGGATATGTAAATGTATTATAGCATAATTCACAAGAAGCCGGAAGTTACTGTTCACACAATTTTGTCAATCCGGTTTTGCCAATGCTTCACATTTAATTCTTTTTAGTTAAAATTATATTGTTAAAAATTGCATTATAACTATATATCCGATATAATAATAGCAGTTGAAGGACTGGGAGAAAAATGTAAAATAGTCAGATAAATATTTATAAAAAACGGAGGTAGCTATTATGTACATCAGCGAAATCAGAACAAAAGCTCCGGCAGACGAAAGAATGCCATTAGAAAGAAAAATGTATGATACACTGGAAAAGTTAAAAATTCCATATGAACAGGTGGATAATGATCCTGCTTCGTCGATGGAAGAATGTTCGGCAATTGATAAAGCAATTGGAACAGAGATCCGTAAAAACGTGTTCTTATGCAACCAGAAGAAAACGACTTTCTTCTTATTAGTAATGCCGGCAAACAAGGCGTTTGATACGGCCTCTTTCAGTAAAAAACTTGGCGTATCGCATATGTCTTTTGCTCCACCGGAGAAGATGCTGGAACACCTTGGAACCACACCGGGATCTGCAAGTGTCGCAGGACTTCTTACAGACGAAGATGATTATGTACAGGTAATCGTTGATAAAGAAGTAGCAGAAGCAGAGTGGTTTGGATGTAATCCTGGCATTAACACCAGTCATCTGAAATTCAAAACCAAAGACCTGCTCCAGAAATTCCTTCCGGCAATTCATCACCGGGCAAGGATTGTAGATCTGTAAGGAAAAAGAACACAGGCAGGGAGTAGATATAAAAGAATCATGAAGACAGCAGAGGATTTAAGACAGTTGCTGGAAAGAATCGATCACAGAGGATATCCGGCATATAAAGAAACAAAAGGCGCTTATCAGTTTGGTAAATATATACTTTTTATAGATTATGTACAGGGAGATCCCTTTGCATCGCCATCCAGACTGCATATTCAGGTACCTGGAAAAACAGCAGGACTTCCACGGGAAGATTATGATCAGCCATGTAAAAAACTGGCTGTTACGGACTATATACTGAGAAATTTTTCCAGACAGATAGAGCAGTATTCTTTCCAGGCACATGGTTCAGGAAAAAGCGGAATCATCCAGGTATCCAGATGCGGACAGGAGATCCTGGAGCGGACCGCCTGCGAAATTAACGGAAAGTCCGGTGATATTATCGTAAGGTTTGAAGTTGGATTTCCTGCAAGGGGACGTACGATACAGTCGGGAGAACTTCGGAAAATCTTATATGATTTTTTGCCCGTATGTGTAGAAAAGGCGTTGCTTTACCGGAATATGAATCCTGATACAGTAAGAAAAACGGTTGAACTTTCCGTAGATCAGACATATATCCGCGAACAATTAAAGGCAAAAGATCTGATAGCATTTGTAGCCGATGGATCTATCCTTCCAAGAGAGTCCGGCGTTTCGTCAAAGCCGATGAAAGGTGCAATTCCGTTCGTATCACCGGAGTCTATGAAAGTAACGATGACACTTCCGAATAAAGGAGCCATTACCGGCATGGGAATTCCGAAAGGAATTACCCTGATTGTCGGAGGTGGATATCATGGGAAGTCGACACTTTTAAAAGCTTTGGAATGTGGCGTATATCCGCATATTCCGGGAGACGGAAGAGAATATGTCATTACCGATGCAGCAGCGGTGAAAATCCGGGCGGAAGATGGCCGAAGTATCCGGCATACAGACATTTCCATGTTCATCAATGACCTTCCAAACGGAAAAGATACGCATGCTTTTGATACCGAAGATGCAAGTGGAAGCACTTCACAGGCAGCGAATGTAATTGAAAGTCTGGAAGCCGGTGCAACCGTATTTTTGATAGATGAAGATACCAGTGCCACAAACTTTATGGTAAGAGATGAACTTATGCAGCAGGTCATTCACCGGGATATGGAGCCGATCACACCTTTTATTGAACGAGTGCGTGATATTTACGAACAGTATGGAATCTCTACAGTACTGGTAGCGGGAAGCTCGGGTGCATATTTTCAAATTGCAGACCAGGTGATCCAGATGGAGCACTATATACCAAAAGAGATTACAAAACTTGCAAAATCTGCAGCAGCGCAGTATCCGGAGCTTAAGTTTCCGGATGCAAAACCACAAATGCCATCTTTTGACCGCAGAATCAAAAAGAATCCAGGCATACGTCAAAAAGGGCGTGTAAAATTAAAAACACAGGGAAAAGATGCAATCTCTATTGGTTATGAAACGGTTGATCTGAGATATGTAGAACAATTAGTAGATACAGAACAGCTTAATACGCTGGCGCAGAGCCTGCGGTATCTGGAAGAAGAGATATTTGACGGGAAGAAGACGCTCCGACAGGCAGTCACAGAGCTTTCAAAGGTTTTTAAGAGACAAGGGATTGCAGGCATCTGTGAGGGGACAGTCGTACCGGGGAATCTTGCTATGCCGAGAACACAGGAGATTTATGCCTGTATGAACCGTTACCGTAAGCTCGGAACACCAGCCGATAAGAAAGGAAAGTAATAAATATATGAGAGTAATTGCAGGAAGTGCAAGAAGAACACAATTAAAGACGTTGGAAGGTATGGATACCAGACCGACTACAGACAGAATCAAAGAGACATTATTCAATATGATCGCACCGTATCTTTATGACAGTGTTTTTCTGGATCTGTTTGCCGGAAGCGGTGGAATTGGAATTGAGGCGTTAAGCCGCGGCGCTATGGAAGCAGTATTTGTAGAAAAGAATCCAAAGGCAATGGAATGTGTAAAGGAAAATCTGAAAAAGACACATTTTGAACGCAAAGGAATGACAATGCAGATGGATGTAATGACAGCATTGTATAAATTAGAAGGTGAAAAACAGTTTGACTATATCTTCATGGATCCGCCATATAATAAAGAACTGGAAAAAAGCGTATTAACCTACCTTTCCGGATCATCACTTCTGGCAGATGAAGGGATTATTATCGTAGAAGCTTCGAAGGAGACAAAGTTTGATTACGCAGAAGAGCTTGGATATACAATCATAAAAGAGAAAGAATACAAAA
This sequence comes from uncultured Dorea sp., assembly GCF_934294775.1. Taxonomy (GTDB): domain Bacteria; phylum Bacillota; class Clostridia; order Lachnospirales; family Lachnospiraceae; genus Dorea_A. Next base: position 8,648 of record NZ_CAKRAH010000050.1, on the reverse strand, counting down.
CCAATAAGCATGTATTTTTAGAACCTGCAGGAAGGAAAGAGATATGTTAAGAGGAATTTATCCGGGAAGTTTTGACCCGGTTACATACGGCCATCTGGACATTATAAAAAGATCATCCGAAATGGTGGATGAACTGATTGTCGGAGTACTGAATAATAAAGCAAAAAGCCCGTTGTTTTCCGTCCAAGAACGTGTTAAAATGTTAGAGGATGTAACAAAAGACATGCCAAATGTTAAGATTATTCCGTTTGAAGGATTACTGGTGGATTTTGCCCACAAGCTTGATGCAAAAGTCGTCATAAGAGGACTTCGGGCAATTACGGATTTTGAATATGAATTGCAGATGGCGCAGACTAATCATAAGCTGGCGTCAGATGTGGAGACGATTTTCCTTACGACAAATCTGAAATATTCATACTTAAGCTCCACCATGGTGAAAGAAGTGGCAGCTTTTGGAGGGGATATATCCCAGTTCGTGCCAGAATATATAGAACAACAGGTATGGAAAAAACAGAAAGCAAAAGCATAAAAGGAGAGTGCAGATATTATGAGTAGCCGTATTGAACAGATTATAGAGGAGATTGAAGAGTATATTGACAGCTGTAAATTTCAGCCACTGTCAACAACAAAGATCATTGTGAACAAAGATCAGATGGATGAGCTTTTAAGAGAGCTGCGTATGAAGACTCCTGATGAGATCAAACGTTATCAGAAGATCATTGCAAATAAGGATGCGATCCTGGCAGATGCACAGGCTAAGGCAGACAATATGATCCAGGAAGCAAAGATCCAGACAAGTGAGCTGGTAAGTGAGCACGAGATCATGCAGCAGGCATATGCACAGGCTAATGAGATCGTAACAACAGCTACAGAACAGGCTCAGCAGATTCTGGACAATGCAACAAGTGATGCCAACGAGATCCGTATCGGTGCGATCAATTACACAGATGATCTTCTTGCACAGGCAGAGGCATCCATCGGACGTACATTAGATACATACACAACAAAATATGACAGCCTGGTTAATTCTCTTCAGGAATGTTATGACATGGTCCGCAATAACCGAGCAGAACTTGAGATTCCAACAGAAGAACCTCAGCAGGAAGCAGATGACTATGTGCCAGAAGAGTATCCGGTAGAAGATTATCAGACAGAAGATTATGCAGAAGAAGATTATCAGGAAGCTGCTCCTGCAGAAGAATATGATGATCTGGCAGGCGAGGATACGATTGACTAATGTCAGACTAATACGTATAAAAGCAATAGACGTAAGCGGATATAAGGAGACTGGTTACCACAGCGGTGACCAGTTTTTCTGCTATATATGGAAGCATGGATATGTGGGTTTCAGATGTCATGGAATGAGTCTGCATCACACAGCACCATCCGCCAAATGTAGTTAAAGAAGCTGAAAAGATGATCTTGTAGGCGGCCGGATAAGAAGACTGTGCAATCATACGGATTCCGGTGCTTAATTCCAGTGTTGCATATAGCAGCAGCGTAAACGGATGCTCTGGGAAGAATTCAGATAAAATCCGGATAGCGATGGTAAAGAGCATCATATAACCACCAATCCTGGTAAGTGCTTCAAAAGCATTCATAATACATACGTCAAAGAGATCTGCCTGTTTTCTTTGAACCGGATCAGATTCCAGGAAAGATAAGGAAGACTCTGTTATGATATTCCCAGGCAAAGAGTAACATTTCCGGAAAAGAAAGCTTGATAATACCGGGGAAAGAAAGAGGATCAGAAGGAAGGGTGTTGTCAGTGCCGAATCTTGCAGATTCTGCTGAACTACATAGCTGATCACGAATACAGGGCTGGTATTATTACAGAATGATAACAGATAGGCGGCTTCCTTATAAGTAATCTGTCCTTTTTTCAACAGATCAGAAGTCGTTTTAGCTCCGACAGGGTATCCACATAAAAATCCACTCAGGACAGCAAAGGATCCATAATAAGACGTAGCAAAGATACGACAAAGAACTGGAGCTGCCACCCGGCATATCCATTGAAGAGCAGAAGTATGTATCATGAGATTATTCAGTATCATATAGGGCAGAAGTGTTGGAAGAACTGTCTGAAACCATAAAAGCAGTCCTTCACTGGCACCAAGAAATACCGTTTTCGGATATAGAAGCATCAAACAAAAAAAGGATAGAAGAAAGATAGTCAATACACGGTGTTTTATCATAACAGACCTTTCCATGGAACAGAGAGTTGTCAATGTATTTATATGATAAAAATCACAAAAGTATTAATTCCTATTGTCTGCACAGTGGGTGTTTCTATGCTGAGTGAACAGTAACTGCAAATTATGATTATGTGTGTACAGCCGCTTATATCAGTTGATTTTTTTAGAAGTCTGTTAGATAATAGATAACAGCGTAATGTAAGAAGGAGTGTAAAAAATGTCAGTATTAAATGAAATAGAACCAAAAGAAGTCTTCCGCTTTTTTGAAGAAATCAGTGCAATTCCAAGAGGAAGCATGGATACAAAAAGAATCAGCGATTATCTTGTAAAATTTGCCAAAGATCGTGACCTGAAAGTGATTCAGGATGAAGTGAATAACGTTATCATCTTCCAGCCTGGAACAGAAGGCTATGAAGACGGTGAGCCGGTTATCCTTCAGGGACATATGGATATGGTATGTGAAAAAACATCGGATTCAGACCATGACTTTAAAAAAGACGGATTAAAATTATATGTAGAAGATGGATATCTGAAAGCAAAAGATACCACGCTTGGTGGAGATGACGGAATTGCTGTTGCGATGGCACTTGCGTTAATGGACAGCAATGATATCCCGCATCCACCGGTGGAGGTCGTATTCACTGTTGATGAAGAACTTGGGATGGACGGCGCCGAAGCGATTGATCTGTCCGTATTAAAAGGGAAAAAACTAATCAATATTGATTCCGAAGAAGAAAGAACCTTAACCGTCGGATGCGCCGGTGGTGTGCGTTACCAGTCACTGATCCCGGTAGAAAAAGAAACTGTATCCGGAGAAAAGATTGAGATCCAGATCAAAGGATTACTTGGCGGCCATTCCGGAGAAGAGATTCACAGACAACGTGGAAATGCTAATAAAATGATGGGACGCCTGCTTTATCATATGGAAAGCGAGGCTGAAATTTACTTAAGTGAGATATATGGTGGATCCAAGGATAATGTCATCGCAATGGAGGCTGTGGCTTCTATCGTAGTTGCTGAAAATGATGCAGAAAAGATTGTTTCAATGATCCGTGATATGGAAGCTATCTGGAATACAGAATTCATGGGAGAAGAGCCAGGACTTACCGTAAATGTACAGACAACAAAAGAGAAAGATATCGAAGTGTTCTCAAAAGATACTACGAAAAGAGTCGTTGGATTCCTTGCTGCATGCCCAAACGGACTTCAGGAATACAGCCGTAAGGTAGCCGGTGCTGCAGAAACTTCCCTGAATCTTGGAACTGTAGAGATGAAAGAGAACGGTGTTGAAGCAGCATTCCTGATCCGCAGCTCTGTAGACAGCAGAAAACAGCAGATTCTGGAACAGGTAGATGCTGTGACAAAAGCTTTCGGAGGAACAGGAACAATTTCGAGCACTTACCCTGCATGGCAGTATAATCCGGATTCACAGCTTAGACCGATTATGGAAGCTGCTTATAAAGAAGTGTATAAGAAAGATCCAGAAATCTGCATCATCCACGGCGGACTTGAGTGTGGACTGTTCCTTGGGAAACGCCCGGATCTTGACTGTGTATCCTGTGGCCCGGATGTTTTGGACATTCATTCCTTTAATGAACGTCTGGATATTGCTTCGACACAGAGAAGCTGGGAATTCCTGAAACTGGTTTTGAAAAACTGTAAATAGAAACGAACAATAAACAGTACTCATAAAATCAAACATCAAAAAGTTCAAGAGTACAATTAGAAATGACGGAGGAAAAAATATATGAATCTGCCAGCAGCATTTGAAGAAAAGATGCGTGCACTTCTCGGAGATGAGTTCGATGCGTATATCGCCTGCTATGAGGAACCAAGATATTATGGTATGCGTGTTAATACAGGAAAAATCTCCGTAGAAGAATTTGAAAAGATTTGTCCATTTGAGATAAAGAAAATCCCATGGATTGAAAATGGCTTTTACTATGATGGAGATAAAGTATCTCCGGCCAAGCATCCATATTATTTCGCAGGATTATATTATCTCCAGGAGCCAAGTGCCATGACACCTGCAAACCGTCTTCCGGTCGAACCGGGAGACAAGGTACTGGACGTATGTGCAGCACCGGGTGGAAAAGCAACCGAACTTGGAGCAAAACTGAAAGGAGAAGGAGTTCTGATCGCCAATGATATCAGCAGCTCCAGAGCGAAAGGCCTTTTAAAGAATATCGAAGTATTCGGTATTGGAAATGTCCTGGTACTAAGCGAAGAACCGGGACGTCTGGAGAATTATTTTACCGAGTATTTTGATAAGATCCTGATCGATGCACCTTGTTCCGGAGAAGGAATGTTCCGGAAAGACAAGAAGATGGTAAAAGCATGGGAAGAACATGGGCCGGCATTTTTCAGCAATCTGCAGAGAAATATTATCCTGCAGGCTGCGAGGATGTTAAAACCAGGTGGTCTTATGCTGTATTCAACATGTACATTTGATCCAAGTGAAAACGAAAAAATCATTGAACACCTGAAACGGGAATACCCTGAGTTCCATGTCCTGGCAATGGAACCATATGAAGGGTTCTGCCCGGGCATACCGGAAGTAACAGAAGAAAAAGACGAAGAGCTTCGTAAAACTGTCCGCATCTTTCCTCATAAGATGAAGGGGGAGGGGCATTATGTTGCATTACTGCAAAAAGGTGATCCACTTCCGCTAAGAGAATTAAAAGCAAAAAAGAAAAACGGAAAGCTTCCGGCAGAATTAGAAGAATTCATGAAGCAGGTATCATGGAAGCTGGACGCATCCAGACTGGATATCCACGGTGAACGTATCTATTATATGCCGGAGGGACTTCCAGATGTAAGAGGCATCCGTTTCCTGCGGACAGGACTTTTACTTGGTGAACTGAAAAAGAACCGTTTTGAACCAAGTCAGGCATTTGCTATGTGTTTAAAGAAAGAAGAATATACACAGATCATCGATCTTCCGTGCGAAGACGAAAGAGTCAGACGCTACCTGAAGGGCGAAACCCTTGACGTAGATGACCTGACAGAACGGAAAGAAAAGGGCTGGTACCTGGTGTGTGTAGATGGCTTCCCACTTGGATGGGGAAAAGTATCTGGTGGAACACTGAAAAATAAGTATCTTCCGGGATGGAGGCTTTGTTAACCATGATGCGTCTGGATAAATATCTGGCGGAAATGGGTATCGGAACCCGTCAGGAAGTGAAAAAAAAGATCAGACAGGGCAACATATCTGTAAATGGGACCGTTGTAAAGGCCGCTGATACAAAAATCGATGAAAACCAGGATGAAATTATGGCAAACGGCCAGCCGGTTTCCTATGTGTCTTATGAATACTATATGCTGAATAAGCCAGCCGGAGTAATTTCCGCAACAGAAGACAGGAAAGATACAACGGTTCTGGATCTGATCAAAGACAAAAAAAGAAAAGATCTCTTTCCGGTAGGAAGACTTGATAAAGATACCGAAGGACTTCTTCTGATCACCAATGACGGAGATCTGGCACACAGGCTTCTTGCTCCGAAAAAGCATGTAGATAAAGTATATTATGCAAAGATCCGTGGAAAAGTAACAGAAGAAGATGTAAAACAATTCGAAAAGGGTCTTAATATCGGAACAGAAGACAAGCCCGAGATGACCAGACCCGCAAGTCTTGAGATACTGACAAGTGCAGATGAATCACAGATCAGACTTACTATTCATGAAGGAAAATTCCATCAGGTAAAAAGAATGTTTCTTGCCGTTGGAAAAGAAGTGACTTATCTGAAGCGTGAACGTATGGGAACTTTATGCCTGGATGAAAACTTGAAGCCGGGAGAATACCGGCCGTTAACCAAAGAGGAGATGGAACATGTCAGAAAATAGATTTTTACCAATCTGCAAAAAAGATATGGAAGAACGGGGATGGGACCAGCTGGATTTTGTATATATTTCCGGTGATGCGTATGTAGATCATCCGTCTTTCGGACACGCCATCATCACCAGGCTTCTGGAGGCACATGGCTTTAAAGTAGGGATCATTGCACAGCCGGACTGGAAAGATAAGAACAGTATTACGATTCTCGGAGAGCCGCGGCTTGGATTTATGGTTTCTGCCGGTAATATGGACTCCATGGTGAACCACTATTCGGTTTCAAAAAAACACAGAAGAACCGATGCATACACACCGGGTGGTGTCATGGGAAAACGTCCGGACTATGCGGCAGTCGTATATAGCAACCTGATCAGACAGGTATATAAGAAAACACCGATCATTCTCGGCGGGATCGAAGCGAGTCTGCGCAGAATGGCTCATTACGATTACTGGTCTGACAAATTAAAACGATCTATACTGCTGGATTCCGGAGCAGATCTGATCTCATATGGAATGGGAGAGCATTCCATCATTGAGATCGCTGAAGCATTAGACAGTGGAATTGCTGTCAGTGATATTACATTTATCCCCGGAACGGTATATAAAACTAAGAGTCTGGAAAGTGTGTATGATGCGGAGATCCTTCCGGGATATGAAGAAATGAAACAGGACAAGCTTTCTTATGCGCGAAGCTTTTATGTACAGTACTGTAATACAGATCCATTTTCAGGAAAAAGACTGGTCGAGCCGTATAATGATCATTTATACGTTGTACAGAATCCTCCGGCCACACCACTTTCACAGGATGAGATGGATGACGTATACGGACTTCCATATATGCGGACCTATCATCCTTCTTATGAAAAGGACGGAGGCGTACCTGCCATCTCTGAAGTAAAATTCAGTCTGATCAGTAACAGAGGATGCTTTGGAGGATGTAGTTTCTGCGCGCTGACGTTCCACCAGGGACGTATTATGCAGGTCAGAAGTCATGAATCCCTGCTGGATGAAGCGAAGATGATCACACATGACAAAGACTTTAAGGGCTATATCCACGATGTAGGGGGACCGACGGCGAACTTCCGGCAGCCATCCTGCCAGAAACAGCTCACACGAGGTGTATGTAAAAACCGCCAGTGTCTGTTCCCGAAACCTTGTCCGAATCTGAAAGTCGACCACAGAGATTATGTAAAACTTTTGCGGGAGCTTCGCGATATTCCAAAAGTAAAGAAGGTATTCATCCGTTCCGGAATCCGCTTTGACTATGTCGTAGCCGATAAAAATGATACATTTCTGGAAGAACTTTGCCGTTATCATGTAAGCGGCCAGCTGAAAGTAGCACCGGAGCATGTATCGGACGACGTTCTTAAACTCATGGGCAAACCGGAAAATGGTGTATACAAAGAATTTGTCCAAAAATATAATAAGATGAATCAGAAGATTCATAAAGAACAGTATCTGGTACCGTATCTGATGTCTTCGCATCCGGGATCTAAGATGAAAGATGCGATAGAACTGGCGGAACACATCCGGGACCTTGGCTATATGCCGGAGCAGGTACAGGACTTTTATCCGACTCCTTCAACGATTTCTACCTGTATGTATTATACGGGAGTTGATCCAAGAAATATGCAGCCGGTATATGTACCGAAGAATCCACATGAAAAAGCGATGCAAAGAGCACTGATCCAGTACCGCGATCCAAAGAACTATGATCTTGTCATGGAGGCTCTGAAAAAAGCACACCGCATGGATCTTGTCGGCTTTGACAAACACTGCCTGATCAGACCAAGAAAAATGGAAGGAAAGGCATCATATAAAGAAAATAACGGAAAAAAGAGCAGCAAAGATAACGATGCAGAAGCTAACAATAAACGTCGTACAACCAGCAGCCGTAGCAAAAACACGAAAAAGTTTTCTAATACAGGTGCTGTGAATCACAAATCAAACCATAAGAAAAAAGCAATACGAAATGTACACAAGAAGAGGTGATCCTATGAACATTGCAATTGTTACAGGCGCTTCATCCGGAATGGGTAAGGAATTCGCACTTCAGATTCCGCATCTGTATAAGAATCTGGATGAATTGTGGGTGATTGCCAGACGTACCGGACGGCTGAAAGAACTTCAGCAGGAAATCCATATTCCCATACGGATCTTTGACGGTGATCTTCAAAGAGATTATATATTTGAAAAAATAGAACGTGAACTTTCGCGTAACGAAGCCAATATCCGTATGCTTGTAAACACAGCCGGATACGGAAAAATCGGTGTCATAAGTGAATTGGATACAAAGGAGCAATGCGGAATGGTTGATTTGAATTGCAATGCATTAACCCGTATGACCTGCGTATGCCTTCCATATATGAGAAAAGGCAGCCGGATCATTCAGCTGGCTTCTGCGGCTGCATTCTGTCCACAGCCTGGATTTGCCGTTTACGCAGCGTCCAAAGCTTATGTATTAAGCTTTTCCCATGCACTTGAAAAGGAAGTCCGTAAAAAAGGAATCTCTGTTACAGCAGTATGTCCAGGCCCTGTGCGTACAGAATTCTTTGACCGGGCAGGTTCGCTGGTATCCGGCGAAAAAGAAGCACTGTGTGCAGATGCCAGAGACGTCGTAA
>NZ_CAKRAH010000049.1 GCF_934294775.1 uncultured Dorea sp. | reverse complement strand
GAAAGTCGGACTGCCTTAGAACTTCTGCATCGTGACATCTAGCAGCAAATAGGATACCAGCGCTTTCTCATGGACCGAGAGGCCACAATGAAATAGTACATTAAACACCAATTACCATATAATCACCCTATCCTCCGGCGCCAGATACATCCCGTCGCCTTCTTTTATATCATACACCTCATTAAACTTATCAAACTGCTGCAGAACCGTATTGATTCTGAGATATCCAAGTGGGTGTTCATCTCCCAGATAATTATTTTCCTGCTCTTCCAGTGTCATAATACTTCTGTGGCAGGAAGCGTAAGAACGGAAGAATTTATCATAGTTAAAATTCGGGATTTTCTCTGCCATACGCAGCATGCATTTCATTGATGTCATATCAGCTCCCGCTTCACCTGTCAGGATCATTCCTTCCAGTTTGGCGCCTTTCCATGGATACATTGCACTGTAATATTGTGCCATTTTATCATTCTTTTTCCGGAATTCTTCTAACTCGTTTTCCTGCCACCAGTTCAATAAGTTTCCACTCTTGTCAAACTGCGCCCCTTCGGAATCAAACGCATGTGATATCTCATGCCCAATTGCATATCCAACATTGGCATAGAGTTCTTCTTTTGACATTTTTTTGTTATAATTTTTTCCCTGACACCATCCGGCCAGAATATTAATCGAATTCTCCATGATGCTATTATAGCAGTTGACATCTGTTGTAAGTGCACCTTCACTCCAGTCCTCATTATCATCTTTGTCATGTATACTCTCAATCATATACTTATGTTTTGATTTTCTTATTTCCTCTGCTGCATCCCAGTAAGTTCCACCATCCGACTTCCTTTTTATCTCAATCCCGGCATAGTCCGGCCATGTTTCCGGGTATAAGATATGTATTTTTATATTATTCAGTTTTTCTACTGCATAAGACTTTGTTGTATTACTTAAGAATGTTTCCTCCTGCAGCATGCTTCTGTACTCGTTTATGATATCATGTGTTAATTCTGTCAGTGCTTCTTTGTCCTCTTTTGTAACATATACTTCACTATATGCTTTTGCAACCTGTTCCGCCATCAGATCCTGGACAGCTGTACATGCCGCATCTTTGTCTTTATCATATCCGGTTGTTCCATTTATCTCATTTGACTCATCTATAAGCCATGTGTAGCATTCTTTATCCAGATAAGGCGCTTTCTCTTTCAGATAATTGATCAGCATATAATCACGGATCAGAGGTACATTTTCTTCCTTATACAATTTTTTTAATCCCTCCAGCCATTCTGGCATTGTCAGGTTCATGTTCTGGATATCCTGTTCTTCAAATCCCTCCTGAAGAATCATCTGCGTCACCGGGACTTCTCCCTGAAGATTTTCCAGTTCAGACTTTGTGACTGGATGATTCTGATTTTTTACACCATCTGCTGATTTTTTCTCTACCGATGTCATAATAGACGGTGCCAGCTGTTTTTCAAACTGAAAAGCATTTTCCACTATCTGTTTTATCTCCTTCCTGCGAAATCCAGCCTTTTTCAACAGCTTATAGCTCAAATGATCTGCGGCTTTTTTGGAACGTTTGCCCGCTTCTGTCATCTGCTTATACTCTGCGCTGTCTCCAAGCGACAGATCCACAGGTCCGATCCACACTATCTTTTCCTCTGAATTGCCCAATCCTCTTTCCACATCGTATCCTACCAGTCCAAGGTCTCCACGTTCTTCTGCAGGCAATGTCAGAAACTGATGCAGTTCTTCTATTGTCTGAATCTGTTTCAGCTTTTTTACAATTGGCATAACAGGTGACATCCCCATCTTATTCCTGCTTTTCCAATCCATCCACAATTCATAACAGTCCCGCATGCTCTTTATATCTGTATTGCCGGCATACTTCTTTCCTGTAATCAGTTTCTTAATTCTTTCTGCTGTGGTATTACTTATTTCATCAAATGTACTATTTGAGACTTCGCCCTCCTGAAGCCGGTTTTCCAACAACCACTTTTTATTAACCGCTGTTGCAAAATCATCTTTGAGATCCACCTTTGTCTTTTTCGTCACTGCACCGTCCAGATCTGAATCAATCCACGGTTTTCCAGATGTTCTATCTACCCGTGATTTTTCTTTTTTCTGGCTCTCTTCCGTCTTTTGTTCTGTCTTTTTTTCTTCTTTCTGAACTGCGAGCATCGTACATCCATTGCATAATATTGCAGCAGAAAGCAGCACCGCAATCCATTGGCTTCTTCTCATTATCTTTCCCTTTCTTTTTTTTGTTGTTTTATCTATAAAATCATTTCCCGATATTCAATTTTTCTTCTATCAGAGCACGATAGGTTGCTTTATTTCCCGGACTCATAAATGGATCTCCCACCATTTTTCCTTCCCTGTTAATAAAGACTGTTGTCGGAAATGCTATAACATCTCCAAACGCACCTTCCCTCAGCCTTTCATCTCCTAGTAATGTTACAAATTCTGCATTTGATTTTTCCAGTATCTTTCTGGCTTTTTCCTGCTCTTCTTCTCCATCCATGCAGACAGATATGAAGTTCGCATTTGCCGGGAGATCCTTATATAGCTTTGCAAGTTCCGGCATCTCTTCCACACATGGTCCGCACCAGGTCGTCCATATATTGACTGCTGTTATATCATAATTTCTAAATATCTCAGAAGTTACCACATTTCCATTCGTATCTTTGATCTTCATCTTTGCCAGAAGTTTTTCATCTACAACTTTTTCCAGATTCATCTTTACTGGTGGAACAATTATAATATCTTTCTTAAGCCTTGGTATGACATCTGCCATCTTCTTGTAAAATACTTCATCTTCTTCTGTACTTCCTGGATTTGCTTCCCTGTTGAGTGTTTCATTATAAGCAATATAATAGGTGTTTCCTTTATATGACACAATTTTATCTATCTTTTGATATTCCTGATTTTCCTTTTTAATCTCTTCTATGTCTTTTTTGTTCTTTTCGCACAGAAATCTTATATATGGTGTTTTCGCTCTTGTAGAAAGTACAAGGCTTATATCATACCCCCTGATGCTTTCCATGTAGATCATATTATCACCATTACTTACCCATTCTGCCGGTGATATAACCCCGGTTCCTACATTTCCAAAAACGATACGCATTTCATTCTCACACGTCACTTTTCCTCCGCTCACTGTCCACAGTGTCTTCGTTTCGTCATCGTAATCTCCATTTACTGTGACTCCTCCTATCTCTTTTTTCTCTGATTCCATCACAGCACATCCGCTTATAGCTCCGGCTGTTATTGTGACTGCCAGCATCATTGGCACTATTTTCTGAAGTATTCTTTTCCCTTTGTACATATTACTTTTCCTCCAATCTCTGTTTTAATTGCATTCACCGGACAAACTTCTTTGCATTCCCCGCAGCGGATACATTCAGCCTGATCCTTATTCCGGGATATTCTTACATTCATCCTGCACTTTTTTTCACACATTCCACAATCAATACACGCTTCTTTTTCCACCCGGATCTTAAAAAAACTAAACCGGTTAAACACCCCGTAAAATGCTCCAAGCGGGCATATGTATTTACAAAATGGCCGGTATATTATCATAGAACTTACGAGTACAACCACCAGCACTGTCATCTTCCAGAAAAACAGATTTCCTACGGTATTTCTCAGAACAGGATTTGATAATACCAGCGGGATTCCTCCTTCGAGTGTTCCCGCGGGACAGATTAGTTTGCAAAAATATGGACTGCTCATTCCAAATTCATTTGTCACAAACACAGGTCCGATGATAACAAATCCCAACAGTATCAAATATTTTAAATAACGTAATACCCTATCCACTTTTTCCGGTAATTTTAATTTTGGCACCGGAATCTTATATAATAACTCCTGTATCATTCCAAACGGACACAGAAATGCACATACAATTCTTCCAAGAAGTACCCCAAATAATGTCAGTGTTCCCAATACATAAAAGGAAAACCGGTAGTTACTGTCTCCTAAAACAGCCTGTAATGAGCCGATTGGACATGCACCCGCCGCTCCCGGACAGGAATAGCAGTTCAGTACCGGTACACATGCCCTCTTACTTTTCCCTCTGAAAATTGTCTTTTCCCGAAATCCGGTTATATAGCCATTACACAATGCTGCCGCTACCAGCTGTATGATATGTCTAAATCCTGTCTTCATTATCCTACTCCTATACATTCCATGCAGATGTTCACTGCTTTTTTCATAACTACCATATGTTCCTGTTGCATAATTCCAAATATAATGGCTGCCACCGCCAGTATTAAGATGATAATCCTCTGAAGATTTTGTACTTTATTCATTCTTATTCACCATTCTCCTTTATTCTTCTTATTCCTGCTGGCTTTGCAGCCACCTTTCTTTTTCTTTTCTGGAAAGTTCTTCTTCACATCGCAGGTATCCTTCTACGAACACCACTCCCGCTGCCCCTGCGATCATAGTTGTCAATACCATTATCTTTAAGAGTTTTTTCATTTTACCGCTCCATTCTTTCTACTTTCTGACATACTCTAATATCTTCATATCTTTTTTGTATTTATTTTTATGTTCAAAATCGTGTTTATTCGCTTTTCTCTACATGTCCATCCTTGATCCGCACGATTCTGCTGCAATAGCTTGCAGCAAAATCATCATGTGTCACCATCACAATCGTCACGCCTTGTTCTTCATTCATCCGTTTTAAAACTTCCATCAATTTCTGACTGGATCTGGAATCTAAGGCCCCGGTTGGTTCATCTGCCATCACTACAACCGGATTCATGATGATCGCTCTTGCCGCAGTTACTCTCTGTTTTTCGCCTCCTGACAAATTCGCCGGTTTTTTATCCAGTATTTTTTCCAGACCAAAGAGTTGCGCAAGCGCATCTACCCTTTTTTTCTGTTCGCTTTTTGACATTTTTACAAGTGTCATTGGAAGTGTAATATTCTCGTACACATTCATCTGATTCAGTAAATTATAGTCCTGGAAGATGAATCCAAGTTTCTCCCGGCGGAATCTGGACAGTTCATTTTCCTTTAATGCAAATACATCGCTTCCTTCTATATGTACTTTTCCTTCCGTCGGTCTGTCGACCGTAGAGATCAGGTTCAGTAATGTACTTTTTCCGGAGCCGGATGGTCCCATAATTCCAAGGAACTCACCTTTATACACTTTCAGGTCTACTCCTTTCAGTGCCCGGTAATAGTTTCCTCCTGTGTGATATGTTTTACCTAATTTTTTCGTCTCTAATACGACCGGATGATTAATATTTTCTGTCATATTCGCTCTCCTGTTCTTCTATTTTTCAAGTCAGTTTCTTCTTGATATGTTTATCTTTTATTCAAAAATGTAGCATGGTGCAACTAAAATACTTTCCGCATAATAATTCTTATCTTTCACGTTTACTCTCTCCGCTGTGCATACACATTCTGAAGCAGCCTTTTCCCCTGCCATGCGGCTATCAGCATATAGATGAGATAGACCCCGAGGTATACCGTAATACCTGCCAGGATTTCCTGGTATCCGACATTTAAGTGTTTCATTTTCAAAAATATGCCGAACATCATAGTGTGGAAAAGTCCTGCTGCCATCGGCACTGCGAACATCGTAATAATCTGTCTTTTCTGAACCATTCCCAGTTCTTTTCTGTTAGCTCCGATGCAATACAGCAGCCAGTAGTTCCTCTGATTATCCTGTATATCTGCCATAACTCTGAAATAAAGCATACTGCCTGTACAAGACAAAACCGCTATACTTATAAGTATGAACATGAACAGAATCATAATATACAGATCCGACACTTCCTTCATGTGCATTCCAGTTTCATGTTCGATCTCTCTTTGGATTCTGTAAAATGCAAGTCCTAATACGTCCGAACACATGGAAACGGCAATCAAAAGTGTAATGGACGCCCACGATCCTGTATTTCTCCTTACACAGTGAAGCATGCCGGTAACATTCATTCTTGCTGCTATATTTCTGGCGCATTTTTCAGAGTTTCTCTTTTTATCCGTATACTGTGCAGTAACCTGCATAAAGCAGAATACGGTTCCTGCCATCACACATCCTAACCCGGTTGGAAGTAAGAATACATTCGCAGCTCCTTGTACCAGGAAGATCATTATATATCCTGCCACTAGTATCACAATTGCCCCTGCCATGAGCACTTTTGATGTCTTAAGCGGCTGTTCCAGCGACTGTTTTGCAGAGAATAATTCTGTCAGCTCGCTTTTTTTGATATTCCTGTAATGAAAGATACTAAAGATCAGAAATACCATAAAAAAACGAATCAGCATATCTCTCATTTCTCGGATGCTTAAGTATTCAGCGACCGATATGTCCATTTTTGTCCTGTAGAGTTGTCCGACAAAGAGTTTCAACGGCTCCAGTGTAAGACCCGCTATCGCACTTCCTGCTATGACCGCCATCATTCCCATGACAACCGTTTCTATGATCAGAAGCTGTCCGACCATTCTTTTCTTAATTCCCATTAGAATATACAGTCCGAATTCCTGCTTTCTGTTCTGGAAGAAAAAATCAGTTGAAAACCATATAAAAATTGCGGTAAATATAAGCAGTATCCACGAACCTGTGGCAAAGCAGTATTCATATACCTTGCTGAATTCTGCCATGGTTTTCAAATATCCACCTTCCGCAAATGCATGAAACATATAATAAGCCCATACCGAAAAACTTATCGTCATCAGATATACAAAATAATTTTTCACATAATATCTGATATTTTTTAAAGCCAGTTTAGTCAACATGTTGTTTCAGTCCTTCCATCGCTTTTGCCGGTATCTCTTCTTTCTTTACTTCGTTATAGCTGATCACACCGTTATCTTTGTTATATACAACCGAGAAATATGCACCCGTTTTTAATGCTCTCTCCCGGAAGCTATAGAATTCCAGATCTAATTTTTTCCCTTTTTCGTTGAATCCAGGTGTTTTGTATTTGTACTCTACACATTCACTGTCTTCTGCTACCTGTTTAATATATTCTCCCGGCTTTACAAGACAGGTATAATAGGTTTCGCCTGAATGATCTGCCCTTACCTTTAAGAAAAGTGCTGTCGTCCCAATCAGCATAATTGTCAATGCTCCTACACAAACTTTTGCCATTTTCTTCATATTTTTCTTCTCCTTATGTTCATTTTTATTGTTTTTTGTTCTTTCTTCTCCCGGATAACCGGTATTTTCCAGGAATCTTCCGCCATAGTTTTTTCTCTCTTTCATGATGTAATGTCGTGTCAAAAATAAATTTTGTTACGCACTGATGTACCCGGATTGCTTCATTGCTGCACATTTTTGCAATCCCCCGATGATATATGACGGTAAAAAAATAATGCATGTAAGCTTTTTCTCTTGCTTACATGCATCATTATATCTGGATTTTTCCATATTCTTTTTAACTTGTAATTTTCGGTATTCTCAGATGTTATTTTTGGATTTTTCTTTCATCTGATAAAGTATGATTTTTGCGGTAAACCAGTCTTTCTCCCAGGAAAACTGGATACTTCCTCCCATTTTCTCAACACTTCTTCTGATATTCTCTATTCCAAACCCGTGGTCTTCCGTATCTTCTTTTGTTGTTGAAAGCGTTGGATTCTTCTTTCCTTTATTAGCAGCCAGAATCATCAGCATCTGGTTCATATATTTCATCCGGAGAATGACTTTGCGTTCCTTTTGTGGTATCTTTTCCTGCGCTTCTAATGCATTGTCCAGAAGATTTCCGAATATCGTTGCCATTGCTTCATAATTCAGATCCAGATGTGCCGGAACTGACAAATCTGTTTCCACCGGTATGCCTGCTTCTTTGGCTTTTGCAAATTTTAAATTCAGGATGCTGTCAATTGCAGCGTTACCGGTATGTAACTTTTTTTCTGATTCACCTACCCTGTCTTTCGTTCCCTGTATCAGATTCCTGACCCCTTCATAGTCTTCCTCTTCGAGAAGAACCTGCGTTGTCGCTAACAGGTTATTCAGATCGTGTCTGCCCCCCCTTACCGTCTTTTCCATCTGTTCGATATCTTTATAATGTCTTTTCTCCACTTCATATTGTTGAAGTAAAAGCAGCTGGTCTGCACGTTCTTTCTGTGCTTTTCTTATCCCATAATAGAGTACACAGAGCAGATAATTCAGAAGAATCATCATAATCCATGTCACAACTCCGATATACATGGCAAGTTTCGTATAGTCCTGGTTGGTCCATGACGGATCCATATAAAGCTTATATTCCATATTCCAGATAACACTCATAACAGGAAAGCAGCCCATCAATACCAGAAGTTTCGGATTATCACCTTCTTTACCTCCATATCTACGCTCCATGAATATTACACTGATACATAGTCCGTAAAATCCCAGATGTTCTATGCATTCCACTGCAAATCCAGCCAGTTTTTTTCTAAGTGGATATTCAATTTCAAAGAATATCTCATCCCACGAGAATAACACCGCCACCATGCAAAGGCATAAGAACAGTGTTCTTTCTATGGTCCCGCCTTTCTTACTGAACGCAATCTCTTTTATGAATATGCCAAACACGATAAGATTCATGATCCACCACATTACCATCGTCATCTTTTCCATTATGTCAGACCCCCGCTTTTCATCATCATATAATTCAGATGTTTCTCCCTGACTTTCTGCCGGTATGCTTTACTGATCGGCAGTCTTTCTCCATTTTCCATAACAACTTCTGTATCACACAGTTCTCTGATCTTGTCCATATTTACTACGAACGACACATGGATCCGGCAGAATAGTGAGTCATCCAGACCTTTTGCTACCGTCGATATCTTTTCATAGAATTCGTAGTCCTTTTCTTCGCAATGCATACATATTTTTCTGCCACGTCCTTCAAAATACCGGATTTCATCGTATGGGATCTGGTGCTGTACCCGGTCCATTTTGAAGAAATAATACTGTCCCGTCAGACTTAGATGCTCCAGACACTCTCTGACTGTTTTTTTTACTTCCTCATTGGTAAATGGCTTTCTAAGGAAACGAAACGGCAATACTTCAAACACAGAAAATACATACTCGTGATGCTGCGTCATGAACACGATCAGTGCATTCTGATCCTCCTCCCTGATTCTCCTTGCCGTCTCTATCCCGTCTATCCCCGGCATCTCTATGTCGAGAAAATAAATCTGGCTTTTTTGTTCCAGTTTTCTGCAAAGTTCTTCTCCTGACGTATATACCTCTGTCTCCAGATTCGGGATTTTCATTTTCAGAATTACATTTTCTATCTGCGTGGCAAATACCATATTATCATCACATACCGATGCTAACAATGTTATCCCTCCTGTTTTTGTTGCTGTCTACTCTGTTACCCGACTGCACCGCACGGTAAAACGGCTCTTTCCTCCCAGTGTGCAGGTAAAAAGTGTTAATGGCCAGCTTTCCACATCCATATCTTCCACTGCTGTAGGCAAAAGAGTCTCCATCCCTGCCACCTGATAGGAAAATACATGTCCTTCTACATCCGTAAATCTCACCTCATCACCAATACCAACCTGTTTCAGCAATCCGAAATGTGTGCTGTAATTATGCGCCGCAATCACCATATGGCCAGAATATACCGATCCACTGTAACGACACGGTGCAATTCTGAGTCCCGGATAGCTCCACTCACTCATCACCGGTAGTTCCATCTGCACGGATGGAATGGATAATATTCCGATATACCGCCGTCCATCGATCTCTTTCGTTGGCATCTCCATATCCGGATTTTTCACATAATCCGGTTCTTCCTCTTCCACAGGATTCCCGGTTACCGTATCTGACATCTCTTTTAGAATCCTGTCTGTACTTTTTCCTGCTCTCTTTCCATCCCAGATATTATATCCGGTCAGAAAAAGAGCTGCTGCAATCAGCAGCAGCCCCAATATCATTAAGAGGGTTCCCTTTTTTCTAGTTCTCTTCATGGCTGTTCTTTCTCCTAATCCATCCCGCAAAAAACACCAGCATACCTGTAACCGTCAGAATTCCAACCGGCCACCACATCTGCCCTGTCTGAGGCAATTTTGATGGTTTTGTCTCTGCCGGAACATTCAGTTTGTTCGTTATGGTAAACGTACTGTCATCCTGATTGATAGTTACAGTATAACCGCTTGGCACTTCTTTTTCAACTACCTTCCATGTCGATGACGCATCCAGATGATCCCATTGATATTTCCAGTTGTTTTCTTTAGCAAGACTAACTGTTTCGGTTATCTTTCCATCTTTCAACAGCTGTACTTCTATCTTCTGTGGACGCTTTTTGCTTTCTGCATCATCCCAGATCTTTAAGACTTTTTTCTGTATGGTTGTTCCTTCCGGTTGAAGCGGGTCTTTTGTATACTTCGGTGTCGAACTGACATCCTTGATCCATTGCTCCCGTTCTCCTAATTCAGGTAATGCCACCAGGAATGCTTCGGAAGTGTATTGGTATCCATCTTTTATGCCTTTTCCTTCTGATACCAGATAAAGTCCTGCCTTTAGATTCTCAAATACAATGGTTCCATCTTCATCCGTTATCCCGGACTCCAATGCTTTTACCCCATCTCTTTCGGCATATCCGCTGATCGTTGCTGCAAGATTTCTCCAGCCGGTCTGATCTGGCTGCTCAAGCAGAATATTATAATCCGAAAATGCCTCTGTACGGATGTACTCTCCTGCTTCTGTTACATCTGCTACCCGGTAAATCTGAATTGGAATATTATCACAAGGAAAGTGGATTGTTAAAGAGTTTTTTTGATTCAGATCTATCGGTACCCTCGCAGATGCTGTGTCTGGCAGCAATATCAATACAAAAAGCATGCTCAGCAGAAAAGCTCGCATTCCATATTTTATTTTTTCTATCTTCATAGGATCGGTTCCTCCTGTCATTTCTTCTTACGACTGCTTACCAGCACCCATATCACCAGAATCAGTAATACAGGTAATGCCATAACCGGTGCCACAATCACCGGCTCTATCTGCATTGCATCAGCCACAACTTTTACATTCTCTGTAGTTGCATCATTTTCCACCCGATGCCCCCGCACAAGTAAACGGTGAGAATTTACTCCGTAAGGGGTACAGGTAACCAATGTACACAAGTCTTTTCCTTCCTCTATATTCAGTGCATCCATTTCATTGGGAAGGACGATTAATATCTGGTCCACTTCATAAGTAAGCGTTTCGTTCAGAACACGGATTATGAACTTATCGCCTGTCTCTACCTTATCCAGATCGCTGAATAATTTTGCACTTGGAAGTCCGCGGTGCCCGGAAAGTACACTATGTGTGCTTTCACCTCCTACGGGCAGGGAACTTCCGGGAAGATGTCCCACATTTCTTTGAAGGACTGCTTCGTCTGTGCTGTGATAGATTGGCAATGAACATTGAATTTTGGGAATTTCTATATATCCCATCATACCATTTTTATTGATATTCAATATCTCATTGTACTGGTTTAATTCTTCCTGGGAAAGCTTCCAGTTACTCCCCACAGCAGACAGTCTGACATTATAACTCTTTGCCTGCTCTAATAACTGTTCGTATTCTTCCCTGCTTAATCCCGCCACGTCCTCTGCATAATTTGCAATGGCTCTGGACTGATTCTGAGAATTGATATAATCACTGATACTGGGATATAGAATCAAGGATAAGCCTGTGAGAAATACCAGTATGATAACCAATGTTGATAAACGCCTTCTCATTCAGGCTTTTCCTCCATTCTCAGATTATTATCTGGAAGCATTCATGCGTCTTCTTACAACCATAACGATAGCTGCTCCAAGTACCATGATTCCACCAAGTGCATAGAGGACTCTTGTTCCCATTCCACCTGTCTCTGGCAATGTGCTTCCTGTGCTGTTGGCAACGTCTGCTGTTGCAGTAAGTGCACCAAGGTTATCTACTGTTGCATTTCCACCTTCGATTGTTACATCTACAGGTGCTGTTAACATATTGTATCCTTCTGGTGCTTTTGTCTCCACGAGTTTGTATTTCCCGTCTTTCAGACCCTTGAATTCGGCTGCGCCGTTTTCATCTGTAGTAACTTCTGTTGCCTCATTCTGATCGTCTACCCATGAAACTACCTGTGCATCTGCATCATATTTGTAGAATTTTCCAGCCTCATTTTTCAGAACGAATTTTGCTCCTGCAAGTTTCTTTGCTTCATTGTCTTTTTCAAACTTGTTGATTACAACTTTTGCAGTGTGTACAGTCTCTTCTACCGGTGGAGTTGTTGTTTTCTTTTCTGAATTGGTAGGATCATTGCTGTATGTCAGAGTAGCTTTGTTCTTGCTGATTACAGATACCGCATTTTCATTTACCGTTGCGTTATATGTAACTTTGATCTCTGCTCCGACTTTCTCCTGAATCTCTTTAACATTGATTCCAAGTTTGAAACCATTTCCTACTTTTGCAAGGGTATATTTGTCTGTTGCAAGCTCTGTTCCATCAACCGTTACTTTTACTGTATTGAAGTTGAATGTAAGACCATCTGTCATGGTATCTTCGATTGTATATTCATACTTTTCAAATCCTGTTGTATCTGGAACTTTACCTGTGATTGTATAGTCTACTACTTCCCCAATTTCCACTGTTTCTTTATTATCCTTTTTGTCAAACGGTACATCGTTCTTATCACGGATGGTTGCTGCCGGATCTGTTGTTGTCAGGTTGCAAAGTGCTCCTGATGTGCTGGATACGAAATAGTAACCAAGCTCAAGACCTTCCACTTTTGCTACATTTCCATCTTTTGTAAGCGCAACCCCTGTTTTTCCAGTTGTTTTGCCTTTCAGATAGTTGGCGAAATCAGCAGCTGAAAAATCATCCGCCTTTGTTACCACATACTTATTTCCACCGTTTACCTGATCTAATGTGATTTTTCCATAGCCCTGGATATCAGCAAACCATTCAGAATCACTCTGAATAGAATATGCATATGCATTTTTGTTGCCGTTATATACAACATCAAAAATCTTATATGCAGTATACTCCTGTCCTTCCATTGGATTTGCTACTGTGATTGTTCCTTTTTCCGCCGCGAAAGCGGTCAATGACATTGCCATTGTCATCATCATTGCCAGTATGAGACTGACTGCTTTTTTGATTTTTCCCATAGTTTTTTTCCTTTCTTTTTATAATGGTAAAATATATTTCTTCTCGGATATCTGAAAAATGCTTATCTGCCCGGAAGGTTTAATGATCTCCCCTCCCTTCCTGCTTTTTCTTTTCATAATATCCGTAAAGAACCATAGCGCTTAGAATCATCAGCATTCCTGCCATATAGATTCCTCCGGTGCCCATGCCTCCGGTTGCCGGAAGTTCTGCACCTTTTTCGTTGATTACTTTTAATTCCATCTGATCATATGTTAATACTCTTACATGATCCGGCCAGTCGCTTACCTGCTCCCCAGTTTCAGTGCAAGGGATCAGTCTGGCTTCTCCATTTGTTTTTACTATCTTAAAGTAGACTTTGTTTGTCAGAAGCTGGTATCCATCCTGTGTTTCCAGCTCAGTCAGACGGTATAACGTATCCCGCTTCATGTTCGGAAGTTGTATTCTTCCTTCTGAATTGACCTGCATTGACTTTTCTATCGTCTGCCATCCTGTCTGTGTATTTTCGTCCAGTGCAAACTTTACGCCTGTAAGAGCCTGATTTCTTTCATCGACTTTGACAATTCTCATTGTCTCCGTCTCCTGTTCGTATGTATTTTCAAATTCTATGCTTCCGCTTCCCTGATCTTTAATCGTAACTGAAGCCTCATTGCTTTCTTTTTTCGTTCCCCCATTGACAGATGCGGATACTGATTTCAGCCTGTATCCTTCTACTTTTGTCGTTGACATCAGCTCTTCTGCCGATTTTGTAACGGAAGATGCCGATCCGATGGATAACTGTACCTGATAAGATGCGGTATAAGATCCATCTCCATTGTTAGTAAAATTCCTAAATGCTGATCCTTTTACCGTTGCTCCATCAATTATGAACTGCATCTGATTGAGCAGGTTTCTCGCCTGTTCCTCGTCCAGCCCCCGGATTGTCTTTGCTACTTCCAGATTGACCTTTCCTGCTGCCGGAGGTGGTAATTCTGTACTGAAATGTATGTCATCCAGGTGGTTACCTACCGTATACTGGATACTGCTTCCCGGACTATACTTATCATATGCCGTCTCTCCTGCAACGAAGAAATATCTTGTCAGATACTGACTGTCCGGAACGTCATACTGCCCGTTATGGTAATACCACTGTTTGTTATTATCCTTAACCGTCTCTACTTTTGCTCCCGGATAAGCATATGTACGGTTAATAACGTCCAGTACTTTCGCCTGTGTTGTAATGTCATAGGCCTCTGCCAGTTTTGTGGACATCACAACCACATACATCGTATCGATCATATTAGCGTTATCTTTCATGTTAGACGGTCCACGCCCCCGGTGCGCCAGCCTCCAGTACATCGTAGATCCTGGTACGGTAAGTACGTCCTGGTAAAGTGCTCCAGATTGTGTTGCATTCAGTTCGACATACTGATTTCCTCTGGCTGCACTCTCACAATTGTGCCAGTTTGTACTCATCTCCTTAAAAGCCCGCGATGCCACACTGATATACTCCACTTTCTGATCGGAAGCTGTTGTCTTCCATACCATTCCGGCAGTTCCATTTGGAAGGAACGGCTGGTAGTGTTCGTTGTCATCTGCCTGCGTCGGAATTTTGGGATTTTCAAAATCACCATTTTGTATCTGCGCATAATATGGAACATGATATTCCACAGATGCGACATTATATCCGATCTGGTTACCATTGACAGATGCTATTTTTACCATGTATTCCTTGTCTGCACCGCCATCCAGCGCTACATTCAGCCATGACCCGTCTTCTGCCACGTTGTAGGACTCTCCTGTGATTCTTTTTCTTGTGACTTCTTTCCATGATCCGGAACTGTTATCCCTCCGGTACCATGTATAAGTAAGTGTTCTTCCATTAAATGCTGTTGTATTTAATTGGGCTTTTAATACCCCTTCTTCTTTGATCTGATCATCAATCGAAATCGTTCCCGGTGTTACAATTCCCTCAGATACTGTCTCAATCTTTGCTGCCAGGAAATAATCTCCGTTTGCAAATAATCCGCCTACCGTATATTTCTTTGAATCTTTATTAAATCCCATATACAGGATCGCATTCGTATTCACCCTTTTGGATATACGGATTGTATTGTTGATGATCCTCATATCTACTGGCTGGGCAGATGTTGATGCAATTGCCTCCTTATCCTGCAGGTACAGATACTTTCCACTCGCTTTGTTACGCCAGCTGCCATTACTATATGTCCATGTAATATTGTCAATAGAATAACTTGTGTTTTTCGGGTATACATATCCATTTTCATTCACAGTCACTTCTACCGCTGTCAGAGCACTTCCTGAAACACCCATTGCATAGCCTTCTTTGTAAAATACATAAGAACCACTATTCACATTAATTGTTGTAATGGCTGTACCCACAACCGAAAAACTATCCTGTGTAAAATTAAAGGTATCTTCTCCCTTTGTATTCTGCTTAATCTTTGCCGGAAGGAGTTCTATTCCTTCTTCTGCAAAGTGAATTGCACTGGCTGTCACACCTTTGGTTACCGGAATTTCATCCTCGTCCTTATAAGAAACCTGCACGTCTACCGGTGCATCCGGCTCAACTTCTTTTCCCTCTGCTATAAAACTTACATCAAAGAATCTGCAGTATAATATTCCCTGATCTTCCGGAAGCGCTGCTTCTGCCTGTTCGTAATGTTCTTTATAGTCTGCACTGTCCTGCTTTAACTCTTTTACCTCAAGTGTTACATTCTCCGGCAATCCTGCATCATCTGA
The DNA here is from genome assembly GCF_934294775.1 of uncultured Dorea sp. GTDB lineage: Bacteria > Bacillota > Clostridia > Lachnospirales > Lachnospiraceae > Dorea_A. The sequence goes on along the minus strand of NZ_CAKRAH010000049.1, from coordinate 4,165 downwards.
ATATGCAGCCTTTACCGTGTAATCTTTGCCTTCGTAAGTCATACGATGCTTCTTCTCTGAAGTTTCTTCAGATTCACCAGCTTCTGCGGATGCTTTCTTTTGTCTATCCTGTCCGGTATCTGATGATTCTGCCGGAGTCTGTACTGCTTCCTGCGCTCCTTCATGAGAATCTCCCGTTCCTGATGCCGCGCCTTCTTTTCCATCCGGTATCTGATTCTCTTCTGTTCTTCGATCTGCCTCTTTTGTTCTATTCTCCGACGGATATTCTTCTGTCTGTCCACCGGCCGCTTCTGCTCTTTTATTGTCCAGACTCCCGGTATCTTCTTTGTCACTCCCGTCATCCATACATTCTTTCGTATGTTCATGCCTGAGTAACTGGATCTGACCACATATCCTGTTACCGTCTTCGTCATAACAGGAACTTGCATGTTCATGATATATTTCTTCCGGCTCCTTACAGACAAGGACTTTTTCCGTCTGTACTTCCTGCTCCTGTTCCCCATCCGGCATCTGTACAGCCTTGCTTTCATAGCAGGATTCTGTATGTCTGTGTTCTTTCACTTCTTTTAATCCACATATTATGTGACCATTTTCATCTTTGCAGTTCTCATCATGTGTATGGATCACATAATCGGCATATCCACATATCAGTTCTTTTTCTTCATTCTGACACTCTGAAGTATGTACGTGTCCGCTTACCTGTTCTTCTGTACAGACCGGCTTTTTATTCTGCTCCATTGTGATCGCCGGAAGAATCAGTGCATATGTCGTACAGAACACTACACCACAGGCAAGTACTGCCATTATTTTTTTCCACCTGGCTTTTTTCTTATTCGACCGCCCCATCCTTCCGGCCTCCTGTAGTAAGTTTTCTTTCATCTTATCTTCCTCCTAATAACCATAACTACCTGATCCTTCCTGCTTTTTTTAACGGCCATACACGGAATACGATCCGCCCGACCAGCTGTTCTTCTGCAACACATCCTACCGCAGTATTGCGGCTATCTATAGAAGTTGACCTGTGATCTCCCATGACAAAATACTTTCCTTCCGGTACCTGATATGGAAGTTCAATATTCAGATCTCCTTTTGCATGTTCTTTCAGATATGGCTCATCCAGCGATTCTCCATTGATGCTGACATACCCCGTGTCATCAATATCGATCCACTCTCCCGGAAATGCTATCAATCGTTTTACCAGTACTTTATTGTTATAGTAAAAAGCAACGATCTCTCCCCTTTTCATTTCCATTCCTTTTACTGAAAATATGATATTCCCCTCTTCCAGAGTCGGAGTCATGGACGAGCCATAGATTTTTAATACCGGAAGCAGGAGTGTTGCTACCAGTATTGCTATTGCAGCCACCACCGTCAGTACAGATACTGTACTTGCAAGCAGTGATCTGTAACGCTTTTTATATCTTTCCTGTTTCAGAAGGTTGTCCAGATACGCTGTCGTTGGTAACACTTCTGAACTCCACTTGATTCTCTTCATGTCTGTTCACTCTTTCCTGACCAGATCCTTTTTTCAAAGTCTGTTTCTTACATATCTTTTCTTTTGATATCTGCTGCATCTGATCCTTTGGCATCTGCTGCATCTTTTCTTTTGGTATCTGCTGCATCTTTTCTTTTGGTATCTGCTGCATCTTTTCTTTCTGATACTTTCTCTCTGCCATCCGGTTCAGCCTTCTTATATTGTGTAAATACTGCCGGGCTGCTGCATCTGCATCTTCAAAAATCTGATTCAGTTGTAAAGAAGCTTCTGCAAGTGTTCCAATTTCCCGTATCTTAATCCTCTTACTCGCCAGCTGATGCTTTGTCTCTGCCAGCTCTTCTTCTAATTCATCTATTCTTTTACTTTGTGCTAACAGGATTTCTAACAGATCGATTCTTTTTAACTTCTTAATCTTTTTTATCTGTTGTTCTTCCTGTCTGCCATTCTGATCCGTATACCGGAGCTGTAATTTCTGTCCGGCATTCTGTCTCATCATCTGTACTTCCTGACTGTCGTTTTTCTGACCGCCATTCTGTCTTTTTCTTTTTCTCATCAGCGTTCATCTCCGAATGCGTCATGTATTTTTGTCACGAGCAAACTGTAACAAACACCCCCAACTATTACAAGAAAGACGTGCTTGCCCCGCTGTTTTTTCGCGCAAGTATTTCTTGCTTTTTTGATTTTTGCCAAATTGGTTGATTTCAGTATTTGATCCGATGTATAATGAATATAAGCAATATTCGGTATTTATGAGTTGTTTTAGACATTATTTAGTTTCTTTTTATCAAATTATAGGTTGTAAAGAGATACTTGCGTCGTTCTTTTCCTATGATTTGCAGAATTTTAAAAATTTTTGGAAATTTACATGATACAAAAAAGAGGGAGATACGCATGAACTTTGGAGAACAGTTCCGTAAAGCACGGACAGATATGAATATGACCCAGGAACAGGTCGCTATAGAACTTAATATTTCAAGACAGGCGGTTTCACATTGGGAGAATAACAAGCATCTTCCTGATATTGAGATGCTGATCAACATCGCACGGGTATTTCATCTTTCCCTGGATCAGCTGATTCTGGGGGATAAGGCAGATGAAATTACCGGCAATCCTATGGCCAGAAAGCTGATCAAAGACGGAAGCGAGACCAGAAGAGCCCGTTTTAACCTGATTGCAATCTGTATCGGCGCCGTTCTGATGTTTATGGGTGCCGGATGTATTCTGATCAAAGCATTCTCTGTCGAATATGTTGATGTGAACGGAATATTGCATGAGAACTTTTTCCTGCTTCCGATCGGCTTCCTGTTCATCTTCTGTGGACTTCTTACGTTCTTTATCACCGGACTTAAAACACTGGCGGACCGTATCCGTAACCGGAAATCATCCAAGGACTCTGACACTTTACCAGATAAAACACTTTAGTCTGATAAACCAGTAAAATCCACGTAAAATGTCCGATTTATTGCAATTAATTGCCTAAAATTTACAATAAGCAAGCGCAACTTGCCCGTATTTACCCGAAAGCAAGCTCCGCTTGCTTGTTGTTTTTCCTGTCAGGTTATATAATATTTCTATGATTTATTTTTTAGGGAGGAATTTAAATTGAATTTTGGTGAGTATTTCAGGAAATTACGTACAGAACATAATATGACCCAAAGAGAGATCGCAATCCGCCTTGGCGTTACCAGACAGGCTATCTCTCACTGGGAAAACAACAAAAATCTTCCTGATCTTGAAATGCTGATACAAATAGCCGACACCTTTGATATGTCATTTGAACAGCTGCTTGCAAACGGTAACGTAACTAATTTTAATACATCTGATAATATAACAGACATTACAGATGCTCTTATCTTAGATAATAAGATTTCCCGGTCTGGTTACAAGGCAGACTCTGTCACCGGTCAGGATCTTCTATCTGGTCATTCATCCGCAGACATTACACCGGATTTCCCAACAGCTCACCCTCATCACAGACATTACACCCACAAAGAAATCCAGCGTCTGAAACTGAATTTACTGACCTTTTGTATCGGCGCTATTCTTCTTTTCTTCGGTGTAGGCTATGTTGGCGTTGACAATGGTATGGAAAGACGTATCAAAATCGTAACAATTATCTGTAAAAGTTATATTTTAGTTCCTCTGGGATTCTTATTTATCTTTGTCAGTATTGTTGCTTTTATATTATTCGAATTAAAGCACCTGGCTCATAACCTTCACAGACGTGCAGCTTTAAAAAAGGCTGATACTGCTGATTATAATTCCAATCACCAGGAAGGCTCAGATGAGATAGCCTCACAGGTAACCGGCTCCATGGAAAATGCAGATGATACAGCTTCTGGTATTTCAGATCTTCCATCCGAAAACCAGACCGGAAATCCATATACGAAAGAAAATCATCACTCTTCTGTTGATTTTTCAGGTAATTAATTATGGTATCAAAAAAGGAAGAAATGGTATTCTTTTGATATCTACACCATTTCTTCTTTATAAAATGACCATGTGCAATCAGTAATACCGGAAGCAGAATATATATTTCTTTTCTCTTTGCTGCCTGAAGATAACCAGCAACTGCAGGTAATGCAATAAAAATCGAATCAAACAACGAGATTCCCACCGCCATATGTGCCGGAATTCCAAGAAGTGTAAGGATTGGCATTACCAGAACCG